>CAYQMZ010000655.1:0-4846 GCA_964418725.1 uncultured Pirellulaceae bacterium | reverse complement strand
TGTACTCGAAGGTCATGCCTGACGTGTAATACCCCCTTGGATTTATGGGAATCGCACCGCTAACTTCAACGAAGGTCAACGGGCTGCCCATGGAGACTTCCGTTGGCTGTTGTTCAAAGTAGGTACTAAAAGGGGCTGCCGTCCCTTGATCGGATCTTAAAAGACCATCGGGAGAAGTGATCCTAATACCGTTCACCAACTCACCGTGCCCAAAGAGCGACATCTGCCCGCTGTAGCCCTCGATCAGCAACGAGACTTGCGCGTGCAATTTTGAAGCACTTGCCGAATTCAACACAAACGCAAGCGATACAATTAGGGCTAATCGACTCATTGGCAAATCCTCGGACGGCTTTCCATCCGCAATCGAAGTTAACGAAGCACAATCAGCCAATATCGGAACAGAATTTTGCGTGATTGCAAGATCCGACATTACAGAGTGTTCCCAGCGACAAGGTCGTCGAGTCGATGCCCAGCAAATCGAGTTTGCGAATATGACTGCCAAACGAACGTGTTTCGACTGCGGACATGACCTCCGTGCCTCTGCGCCTTCGTGAGATCCACTTCAGCCCGCTCGAACGCGCCCCACAGTTCTCCGAACTCGACGCTCCAACCCGCCATCCGCTGTGCCATCAGAGGCGATTGCAAATAGCAAGAACAGCCAAGAACCAGATGGCAATTTGGCCTGTTTTCTTGTTGCTATGTCTCTTTGACAAATTTACGATGTCGCTCGCGACAGCACGGACTCACAGCCTGGGTCGTATCAGTAACACAATCACCCAATGCAGAGTTCGTGGCTGTCGTAGCGGTCGTTTCAGCAATTGAGTTCAAGACATAGGGATAGGATAATGTTGATACGTAGTTTCAGGCGGACGAAGTTTCTACTGTCCAAAGTTTCCACAGGCAGCCTTCTAATGCTCCTCGGGCTGGGTTCTCTTGCCCCGCAAGCCGCCAACGCGGATCTTGTTGCCCATTGGCGACTGAACGAAGGATCCGGTGATGTGTTTGCCGACACGGTCGGCGGCTTCGACGGATTCCTCCCCAAAGAAGGCGACCGCGACGACGGGCTTGAACCTACGATCGAATGGGTCGACGAAGGGCCACTTCCTGGAATCCTAGACTCGTCCGTATTGTTCCTCGGTCCCGACCCGTCGTTTATCGAAACTCCCTTTGAGGGAATTGGCGGCGCCGATGCACGTACCATCACGGCCTGGATCAAAGGCCCGCCGCAAGTTTCGAACTCGGCCATCGTTGCCTATGGCGTGAACGGCGGCGGCGAGAAGTGGCACTTCCGCATCGACTCTGGTGGAGGCGGTACTCGGATTCGCACCGAATTCAGCGCGGGTCAGCAATTCGGCGGTGACTCAGTGGCAATTGAAGAGGACGTTTGGCATCACGTGGCAAGCGTTTTCCCTGAGGGCGGCACTGAAGGCGACGATGTCATTCACTATGTCGACGGTATTTTCGAACCCAAGCTGGGCGGCACAAGTCCAATCATCAATACGGGAATTGACCCCGACGACGGCGCTTTACCGGTACACATTGGTTTCGCGGCACATCATGCCGGACGTTTTTTCAACGGCCAGATTTCGGACGTGCGAATTTACGACGAAGGCCTAGACCAAGCTGCGATCTTAGACATCATGCTCGGTGAAGGCGTTTTGCCACCCGGGGTTGAGCCAATGACGCCTCCAATTGGTGGACGAGACACCGTTGGCTCTCGCGTGCTGAAGGGCAGTCGCTCGAACCAGGTCTTCGGTGAGCCAGGACCAAACGTCCCTGGGCTTGGCCAGTCTTGGTACGCCGTTGGCAACCCTGGCAGTAAGGCAGGGGTTGATGCGATCTTTGAGAACAATGAACGAGCGGTTCCGTACTTCCACGCCGAATCCGAGATCACTTGGTGGTCTGGAAGCATGGAGGTATCAGATGTGCCGACGTACCCCACCGAGGTGGAAGGTGTCATCACGGGTGACAACTACACCGTGAAGCTGGAAGGTGAGATCAAAATCGACGAGTCCGGTCCAATCCGATTTCTCGATGGCGTCGATGACTACACGTACCTTGCAATCGACCTAGATCGCAGTGGTGTCGCCGGCGACTCGGATGCGGAAGTATTGATTGACGACAACACTTGGACAGACGCTCTCAGCATGGCCAATGGCGGTGCATCGATTGTTGAAGTTGACTTCGAGGACATTGCCGACGGCGGTGAGTGGCTTGCGATCGAATTCAATATGGCGGAAGGCGGCGGCGGTGACCACGGCATGCTCTACTGGGACGCTATGGACGAAGATGACTTCTTCCCCTTGGATCAGGGCGATGGCGTTCTGGATATTGATGCCGCAGTCTTCATGATTCCGGACTCGCACCTTCGGGGACCAGAATCTCCGGCGGAATTGCTGAGCGCTGACTTCAGCGGCTCCGCTCCCGTATCGCCTCGAGGATGGGAATTTGATGTCGACCCGGATTCGGGAACTGCCGACACGTTTGTGCTGGAAACACCCGACGCCGACGTTTTCAATTCCATTCTTGATGTCGATGGATTGGAGCTTCACATCAATCCGCTCGGCGAAGTCTCCGAAGGAGACTCCTTCCAAGTGATTGTTGCGGACACGATCACGGGTACGGCGACGGTTGCCACAGAAGGCTGGAGCTTCGATCCTGCAACGGGATCCGTCGTATTCGGAGCAGTTGCCCCAGGCTTGACCGGAGATGTGAACGGAAACGGTTCGGTTGACTTTGCCGACTTCCTCATCTTGTCTAACAACTTCGGCACGACGGTAGCGGCGAATATGGACGGTGACCTTGATGGTGACGGTAGCGTCGCATTCGCCGACTTCTTGATCCTATCAAACAATTTCGGACAGTCTGCGGCAGCCTCGGTCCCCGAACCATCAGGATTCGCGATCCTGTTTGGATCCGGTCTGTTGCTCGGCACTGTTCGCCGTCGACGAAGCTGATTTCGAAGCGTTAGGCCAAGATCACCTCAAAGCGGCCATGCCTACATGGCCGCTTTTTTATTGCCGCCCGATTCCCACACCACCATGAAATGCGAGGGCGCTAACCGGGGCGGAACAATCATTTACGGCCAAAACTACAGGAGCAAACTCTTCGGCAATTGGACCAGTCCGGACTGCCCCATTTGGTTAAGCCCCCGCTTGGCGTCGCTCACGCAACTTACAGAAGTTGCCGATCAACCCGCTACGTAACGCGTCGACTAAGATCGGTACCGAAGCCGGCAGAAAGCAGCAAGAAATCTTCGAACGTTATTCGACCGTCCTCGTTCAGGTCACCATCTTTGAAGAGCACATCGACATCCCTTCCGAAGTTCATCGACAGCTGAAGAAAATCGGCGAAGTCGACGTCCCAGTCCTGATCGACGTCGCCAACCAAAGGGCCGATCGAGGTGGAAACGCGAAACAGAGAATCACTTACGTCCTTCGTCGTCGCCGTGAAGAAAAGGTGAGTTGAACTAGCGTGGAACGTTCCGCCACCGCCACCATAAGGAATGGCAAAATCAGAGACGTCCGTCAGGATATGTGTTTGCTCTGCCGTTCCGTCGGACTTCCAAATCACATCGTCGGACGTTCTCAAATACACGTAGGTCCCATCGTCCGTGAAAAAGCTGACAGTATCGCCACCAAGTTGAAGGCGTTGAATCACGCCCTCCTCCAACGGCACGAATTCGTATTGGACGGATTCACGGAAGTACAACCGCGTTCCGTCAGTCGTCCCGTCACTGGAGTAATACTCGAACTGAGAATCTTCGTTCTGGATTCGGTAATGGATTCTGTCGCCAACGACGGTCAATAAAGTCGCAGATCGCGGTACTTCCATTACGTCCGCTTCAAGCCCGTTCGTTGAGACAACAGTCCTCGTAAGCGTTCCCTCTGAGTCTTCAGAGTTCGTCACCGTCACATAGCGATCGCTCACGGAAGTTGTCTGCGTGCAGCACGGATTTCCATTGTCGAGTTTGATTCCTACAGAGACCAAAGAGTCGTCCGCCTGAAGCCGAAACAGTTCACCTCGCCACGACACGAAGAAGAGACTTTCGGCAACTTGTCGCAACCCAAAAATATTCTGAATAGACTCAGCTGACGATACTGCACCAGTCCCGTCCACCGTGAAGTCAGAACGCCACAAACAGCCAGCGCAATCATCCTCGCTAACGGGAAAGTAGAGCTTTCCGTTGAACGACTCAGGCATACTTTGCAAGAATCGAGACGAGGAATGGGGAATTTGTTCGGCCACCATTCGAACGCTCCCGTCATCTACGTCGGAGACCCAAAGCTGTGTACCTTCCTCAGACGACCAACCACCATCAGGACGACGCTGGCGTATGAACATCGTCAACGTGTCATCAACAGAGGTGAATGTTACTTCCCCCGCTGGCAATACTCCGATGGTCTCGGTAGTTTCCGGTGTGCCGCGGGTCCGACGTAGCGACTGTTCTGACTCTGATTCATGCACCAAGAAGTAAAACCATCCGTCGATGGTAGTATTTCTTGGTGGTTGATCTTCATAGAAGGGCGAAACACTGTCATGGAAGATGGATTGTCCTGTTGGCAATCGTAATACCTCGACCGCCGAGGCCCCATCAACAGCCCAAAGCGAGGTACGTCTAAATCCGGCCCTGTAGTAGAGAGTTTCTCCACTCCGACCGATCAGCTCCGCATGGTCTTCCTCGGTCACCGTATTGTCCACTTTGATGACTGGAGCAGTCTGCGTGAAGTCACTTTGCCAAACGTCGAAGCGATTGGAATAAAAAAAGTTATCACCTGCAATGACGCCCTGATCGATTGCGTAGGCTTGCATGTGAATCTCGAATTCGACACGAGTGCCTTCGACC
>CAYQMZ010000654.1:0-4847 GCA_964418725.1 uncultured Pirellulaceae bacterium | reverse complement strand
GTCCAAGTCACAGGCTCATGCGGCTTCCTATCTCCGACGCGACCCATCATCAGTACGTTAGCACCCGGACGAAGCGGTGAAGTCTTGTAGAGCCAGGACGTCGTGAGCACTTCATCTGTCGAGAGCATTGGCCATGCTTTCAACGTCTTTTGATCGCGAGCCCACACGTACGTTTTCAGGTCGCCGTCTTTCTTATTTCCGTGGTGGCCCTGGTAGTTGCCTCCCAGGACATCCGCGTCAAATTCCGTCCATGCGGCGTGATCCTTGGGCGGCTGCTGCCCGTCTCGTAGTGCAAACGCGTGGCTGGCAGTGCGGATGCCGACAACAGGCCCACCTCGTGCGACGTAATCTCGAACGATCTGTAGGTTCGCTTCCGCCGGAAACCGTCGCCGTACGCTGACCAGCAACAAATCTGCATCGTTAATGACCTCGATTCCGGGAAAGCTGTTTTTGTCATCTTCCGATGCAACTACGAATGAGACCTTCATGTCCTTGTATAGATGATCCTTTGCGAACTCCGGCAGCGACGAAGCCGTTAAATACTCGCGTTCGCCAATCAGCATGACCACATGCGGTCGCTTGTCGTGCTTGAAGCGAAATTCGTGATCGCCAAGCACTTGGTTAGACGAGATCGTTGGACACACGTTAGCCTCAATGTGATCCACGATGAGATCCGTGCCACTGAAGTGACTGACATAGGGAGGCATCTTGGGGTTGTACATGGTGTCCGTCAGATCACGCACCAGGACAACGTTCTTCCCATTCTTTGATAGCTGACGCAGTCCAAACGGTCGGCCCAACACACACATATTCGTGTGCACGCCAACCAGCATCACGTTAGTAATGCCACGATGCTCAAGGATGCTCCAATTCTCGACGCCGTCATCTGTGATGAAGTCCTGATCTTCGATATCAAGCGTTGCCACCTGTCGCTTCCAGGGTGATCCGGGATTTCGCCCCATCGCCTCCAGCTGCCTGGCCCAGCGAGCGTGCTCTTCCAAATCGTCGTCTTCGCCACCATCCGAGTGATCGATTGGATAGCCAAGCTTTTCCTCTGATGGATTCTTCCAATGACACCATGACTCAATATCAATCGGTGCATTCTTCGTTTTGGGAACCGTCGCAACGTGCTTTCGAGCTGGATGGTCTTTATAGAAGTCAACACAAGACGAAGGAGCGTGAATGATCGTCGCGCCGCGAGACCTGGCGTCTTTCAAGAACTGATTCATTCGCGGGGCAAGCTCGCCAACTCGGCGGACTGCATTCAAGCAATGATGCAGATCCCACATATCACAAACGATCACCGCCGTTTCTTTGGCGTCCCATGTTTGTGCCCGATGCGTAACGGACAGCTTGCCTTCCGAGTCCATCGAACGAGATCGCAGCGTCACCTCAAAATTGCTTTGCTGGGCCAATGAGATGCCGGGAAGAAGTACGCTGCAAACTAGCAGCAGAAGAATGTCGCGTAGCGGGCGGTGCATGGTGGGCTCCTAGATTTTGGCAAGCGGTTCGCAATTCTGCGAGTCCGCATTTTAGGCTTGCCCAAACCCCTTCGCCACGCGCAACGACGATTGTCTAGGACCGCGCGTAAAAAAAGCCGATTCAACCGAATCGGCCTTTCTGATGCTCATCAACCAGTGATGCTAATCAACCTGCGATTACTCGACTGGATCTGGGCCGTTCGCGAACTTGAAGAGCAGTGCTGCAACGACTCCACCCGCGAAGTCACCAAGCATATAGACCCAAATGTTGGAAACGGCCGTCAGCTTCATCATCGTAATCCCAACGGCTACGGCTGGGTTGAATGCACCACCCGATACACCGCCGACCGCGTAGGCACCGACCAGAACGGTAAAGCCAATTGCCAAACCGTAAAACGAGTTGCCAGATGTGCCATGGGCTGTGGCAGCATTCAGTACCACCCAGACCAAAGCGAAGGTAAACAAGAACTCAGCGAGGAGCGCAGCGTAGATTTTGCCACCTTCAAGCACCATCGCCGCTTCAGTGACCGGCATCGTGATGTCTCCGTAGCCACCGTTTCCAACCAGGAAGCCAACCGCAAGCGCCGCAACAGCTGCACCGGCAACCTGCGCAATGATGTAGGGAACAACATCGGCCGCGGAGCACTTTCCTCGAATAAAGACACCCAGCGTAACGGCTGGATTGAAGTGCCCACCGGAGATATGACCGCCAGCGAAGATCATCACCATCAACGCACTACCGATTGCGATGGGTGCCAAATTGCCCACCGCATCTGCTCCGCCAATAACGACACAGCCGATCGTAAGAACCAAGAAGAAGGTTCCAATAAATTCAACGACGTACTTTCTGACGTCCATACATTTTCCTTTCGTATTTGATTGCCCGGGGCCCTGTCCGGCGGATTCTAAGGCTTTCGTCTCGGTCGTCCCATATCGGTTGCGCGTTGCCGAGTCTCTCGATCAGCACGCCGCGCTACTCAGACAACGTCGCATCCAACACGCCAAGTGGTTCGCAGTACAGTGAACCACGCGGTGAAAGACTCTCGAACATCAATGTTCAAAACTTGCGATTCCAACTAGCCCGTAGCATCACGCGAACGAACAAGCCATAATTCGGCTTCATTACGGTCACCGACTAGCCCCGCCACAATATGTTCCCCAACTACCCACCAGGACTACAGCCGTGAATCGAATCCTTTTGTTTACGATCTCTTTCTGCTTCCCATTGCTTTTCAACGGTTCCTTGCTCGCCCAAGAGTCGAACCAACCGCCGGAAGGCTATCAGGCTCTGTTCAACGGCACTGACCTTAGTGGCTGGCATGGTCTTGGACACTTCAGTCCGACAAAGCTGGCGGCGATGTCGGAGGAAGATCGAAAAGCGAAACATGCGAAGGATATGGAGGATCTGAAGCAGCACTGGACCGTCGAAGACGGCGAATTGGTAAATGACGGGCACGGCGTTTACCTGACCACCGATAAGGAGTTTCAGGACTTTGAATTGTGGGTCGACTATAAGACGGTCGCCAAAGCTGACAGCGGCATCTATCTGCGAGCCAACCCGCAAGTTCAAATCTGGGACTACACGGAAGCCGGTGGGAAATGGAACATCGGAGCAGATAAGGGTTCCGGGGGACTTTGGAACAACAGCAAAGGCGCGGCCGGCAAAGACCCTGCGGTTCTTGCCGATAAGTCGTTCGGGCAATGGAACCGACTTCGCATTGTCCAAGTTGGTGCTCGAACCAGCGTCTGGCTAAACGGATGGCCGGTTGTCGACCATGCCATCATGGAGAACTTCTGGGACCGCAGTCGCGCCCACTTCCGCAGTGGTCCTATCCAGTTGCAGACTCACGGGGGAGAGATCCGCTGGAAGAATGTCTTCATCAAAGAAATCGGCAGCGACGACGCAAACGCCATTCTTAAGTCCAAAGGCAACGACGGCTTCGTCAGTATCTTCAACGGATCGGACTTCACAGGCTTCGCTGGTCCAACAGACAACTACGAGGTCGCAGAAGGCGTACTTCGCTGCAAACCAGGCAAAGGCGGAACCATTTACACCGAAAAGGAATATGGTGACTTTGCTGCCAGACTGGAATTCCGGCTGCCGCCCGGTGGCAACAACGGTTTGGCAATCCGATATCCAGGCAGCGGGGATACAGCTTACGTCGGCATGTGCGAGCTTCAGGTGCTGGATTCAGAGCATCCTAGGTACGCAAAACTGGACAAACGTCAGTATCACGGCAGTGCCTATGGAATGGCTGCGGCGACACGAGGTTATTTGCGTCCCGCGGGCGAGTGGAATTTCCAAGAGGTGACCGTTCAGGGATCCAAAATCAAAGTCGAACTGAATGGAAGCGTAATCCTGGATGCAGACCTGGCAGATGTCGACCCTAAAGAGGTCATGGGTGGGCGACCCCATCCCGGCATGAACCGCAAGCGAGGTCACTTCGGGTTTGCTGGTCACAGCGATCCGGTTGAATACCGAAACGTAAGCATCCGTGAGCTCTAACGGCCTGTTCGCCAATTCTGAGCGTCGCTAGCGACGTCAACGAAACCAAAGTGCCGGCGATTTGTTACCGAAAAGCCGGCAAACCTACCCAGAATCGTCAACTTGCTCCCCTTGTGGGAATTGACCTGGGAAGAGTACGATACGTGATCACACTAGACACAGGGAGCAGAGTAAATGGCTCATAAGAAAGGTCAGGGTTCCAGCCGTAACGGTCGTGACTCCAACGCTCAGCGTCGAGGCGTCAAGAAATTTGGCGGCGAACGCGTTATAGCTGGGAACATTATCGTGCGACAGGTTGGTAACAAGTTCCATCCTGGCAAGAACGTCGGACAAGGCAATGACTACACTCTGTTTGCCTTAGTCGAAGGAAACGTCATGTTCGATCGCAAGGGACGACGCGTCAACGTCGTGCCTGTAGAGAACTAACGTTTCGCAGGCGAAAGCCTTGCGAACCCAAAACAACAACGGCGACACTCTCGAAAAGAGCGTCGCCGTTTTTCGTTCCCAAAGTGACATAGGCTTCCAGCCTGTGTGGAGTGCCGAGTCTCGTCATTGATTTTGGAACCACACAGGTTGGAAGCCTATGCCACAGCCACTAAGCCCCAAGTCCGCCTGATGTTTGTCGATCGAGCCGAAATCGAAGTTGTTGCTGGCGACGGTGGAAACGGCTGCGTCAGTTTTCGGCGCGAGCGATACATTCCTCGCGGCGGTCCAGACGGTGGGGACGGCGGCAATGGCGGCGATGTAACGATCATCGCAAAGGAGGGTGTCGATAGCCTCTCGATGCTTTCCCATCGCAGGTTCTGGACGGCTGAACGAGGCGTCCACGGTCAGGGATCCAACAAACACGGTCGCAAAGG
>CAYQMZ010000653.1:0-4854 GCA_964418725.1 uncultured Pirellulaceae bacterium | reverse complement strand
CGTTCAGGTCGATTGCCACTTTCAAGCTTGAGGCTTCGCGAATGGCCTCGGGCATGAGTTCTACTCCCGCTGCCCCGGCGGCAATTACCAAGTCGACACGTTCTGCTGCGGATCGTAGTTCATCGTCGGTGCCAGTGGCGACGGCTGTTAGATTTGCAGAATCGACGGCTGCGGCGACCTGATCGACGACTTGTTGAGCACGCTCCTTGGACCTGGAAGCCACTTTGACTTTCGACCCGGCACCCCCCAGCAACCGCACGACGCGTTGCCCGACCGGTCCTGTAGCCGCCAGCACCAGCGCGGATATAGCCGACAAATCGAGATGCCGCCCGGCTGCAACGACGGCTGCTGCGGCCGTGGTGTTGGCTCCGCTGGCATCCATCATGACTGACACACGGATGGGACCAAAAAAGGAATCCGTGACGCACTTCATCATGGCTTCGCCAAGTGCAACATCACTGCCGCCAATGAAAACTGCTGAGTTGAGCAGATCCTTTGGGCCACGCGTGAACATGGCCCCGTGAACTAGACCTTGAACTTGGTCCTTTGTCACATTGCCGTGTTGAAACAGTTGATCGACCCCCGAGTCCACAGCGACGACAGCGTCAAACACGCTGGGCTGAGGGTCCGAATCCAATTGCACCAGGATTTTTGGCTTAGACAAAACGACAATACCTCAATGGACGAAAGTTCGAGCCGGAATGCGTCGGCTTTCGCAGAACGAAAGGCGACACTTCGCTTCCTAGACTTGGGCACCAAATATTAGGAACACGATCGCACCGACGAATCCGAGTGCGAGCATCGCCAAGATGATCCAGGCCAAAACAGATGTCTTTGCTTTGACATGTGGAGTCTGCTGGATGACCGCTTGATACTCAGGGGAGAAAATCGTGTTGGCTTTCTCCGACAACAGCAGGTACAGAAAGTATGCCGAAATCAACGTACCAATTGGAAAGCCAATCAGTCCGATGGCACTGAAGACCACGGCGGTCCAACGAGCCCAAGTCTTCAAGCCGCGTAGTGCGTAGCCGGTGTACCCTTGAAAGCCGCCCAGCAGCATGTAGAAGACACCAATGCCGGCCATGAGGGCTCGCTCTTGTGGCCCCATACCTTGTAGACCGATCAGGCCCGCCCCCAATGGAAAGATACCGATGATGCACAACAGAAAACCCAACATGTAGAGGAACCCGATCGACTTGATCGATGCCTCGTGTTGGATGTGCGCCATGCGGATGCCCTCGGCTCCGCTAACGTTGGGCACTCCGGTGCCTGCCTCGAAGCTTGTCGCGCGGTAAGGGTTGTTTTCGTCACTGAAGGAGCTGGGATCGGTGGACACGTCGATTACCTTCTGTTTGTAACAAGAAAAACGTCAGTGACCGCAAACGATCACTGACGCCCGAAAACTCTCGTAACTCAATTGAGTCGACTTAGAAGCCTTTGAATGGATGCGCTGCCGAATCCTTCTTGGCCAGCATTTCGTCAACCGTTGGCTTGCCTTGCATCGCGTGAGCGATCGCCATTTTGGTGGCTTCGTAGTTGTACTGATAGATCTTCTTGTCGTCTTCCGCTTCCCAGTGGATGAAGACGCCACAAGTGATGCACAGGTCTTCGGCTTGATCCTTGGGGATAACGCCTTCCGCAACGGACTCAGCAACAGCGGTTGCAACAGCCGCTTGTGCAGGGCCGAACATCTGCACGGCTTGCTTGGCACCTTTGATCGTAACCTTCGTCACCATAACAGTGGCAGGTTTGACAGCAACGTTAGGCTCGAGAACGGCCAGCAGATTCGAGTGACCTTCGCTTTGTCGTGCCAAGGCGTTTGCGAAGGCGATACCAGCAGGGCCGTCTTTGCTGCCGATAATCAGGTCGATGTGAGCGATCTCGTTGCCATCACCAACAAGGGCTTCCCCTACAAGCATCGTGGACATTGTTTCGTTTCCTTCGATAGGTAGTGTGCGAAATTTAAGCCCATGAAAGTAACATATCAGGGATCGAATTCAACCGGAGGAAGGTGTGCAACGAGGCTGTGGCGAGGCTGTTACGGCAAGCACCCGAGTCCATATCGGCGATAGTACGTGAGCGTATTGGGCGAACACCGCACGTATCCAACCCAGCCCAGTTAGAAGACAAAATTACAAAGATCCGGTCAAACACAGAGTTTGCCGGATCTGTTTCAGGTGCGGATTGTCGGACGTCTTACGGAAGAGGAAGGCTTGACATCTTGATCGTTGGCTTTTCTTCGCTGGCCACGTTGGCCTTCGAGTCGGCGGATTTAGATGGTCCCGCGTCTTCGATCGCACCGAGTAGTTTCGCAGTCGTGTAAGTGGACAGCCGAATTGCCTTCTCCGGTGCGCCCGCAGGGAAGATGACTAGAAATGGAATCTGCTGAGAGCCCTGAAGTTGATTGAGCAGTTTGCCAACCTCGGGATCTTCGGAACTCCAATCTGCTACTAGGCAGCGAATTCCCATCGCATCGACTTTTTCCCGAATTGGCTTGGTATTTAGAACAGACTGTTCTAAGACTTTGCAGGTGTATCACCAAACGGCCGTGAAGTCGACCATCACGGTATGTTGATCGCGTATCAGTTCGTCCAGAAGCTCTGGCTGGAATATCTCCCAAGGCAGTTCGTTCTTACTGTGCGAAACATTGGTTTGTGGTGATTCTACGCTGCCCAGCTTTAGGTCCGAAACGCGGCGATCAACCAACCGAGTGATCTTGCGCTCCGACGCACCCTTGATGCCGCTGAGCGTTATGTTGCCCGCGTCGATCTGTCGTCCGAAGGCAATCACAACAGAGATAAGTCCAATGACCAGCGACACTCCCCAAGCTCGCCAGCGTTTGTCTGGTTCCGCGGTCAGCGGCACGCTTCCGATCCACCAGCAGGCAAACCAAAGTCCAAACAACAAGGCGATTGTTGGAAGTAAGTTCGCCGGCGAAACGTTTAGCATCAAGAAGATGACGGTTCCTAGCAACACGAAACCCATCAATTGCTTGAAGGTGTCCATCCACGCGCCTGGCTTCGGTAGGAACCGAATGAGCGACGGGAAGGCACCGATCAGCAAGTAGGGCACGGCCATCCCCAAACCGAGCACGGTGAAGATCAGAAATGCCATCGGGATGCTCTTGGAATTCACGGCGAAGGCATAGGCAGCCCCTAGTCCTGGTGCACTGCAAGGCGTAGCCAAAATGGTAGTGATGATTCCTTTGAAGAACGCTCCACTCATCCCCCCTTTTTCTGTCAACTCGGTCGCGGTCCCGCTCGTTGCAAACCCTGGGATGGGGATCTCCCAAACGCCAAGAAAGCTCAACGCCATTACAAACACGACGCATACCAGCGGGATCGCAAAACCCTGGTAGTTGAATTGCTGTCCCCAACCGAGTCCCTGCTCGCTTAGTCCTAGCAAAGGTGCCGCGGCAAACACTGCGAGAATCCAGAACACCGTCAACATGCCCAGCGCGTAGACAAGGTTCAGGTTGAAGACCTTCACGCGATCCGAGCCAGCTTGATCGACAAAGGACAGAACCTTCAATCCAATCACGGGCAGGACACAGGGCATAAAGTTCAGGATGAAACCACCGACGAACGCGAGCCCCAAGACTCGAAGCAGCGGCATAGAGCTGACGTCAGTCGTCGCATCAAATTCCAAGTCGGAAAGGCCGGTGAAGCCCTGCCCTTCCCCGGTCGCGGATTGTGACGCTGTAGCGCTTGAAGCAACACTGTCGGCCGTTGTGTTGGCGTTCGCATCTGAGCCGGTAGCGTTGCCGCCTTGGTTGGCGTTGTCTAGCGGCGTGCCGCCATTCCCGCTGTCCGAGTTGCTCGCGACCACTCCGTGCGATGAGTCGTTCGATTCGCTCGACGCACCTTGCGAGGCTGACGCTGATTCCACGAGCTGCGCAACCATCTCGTACTTTAATGGTTTACCTTCAAAGCTTGCGACGCCGATGGAGGCTGGATCGGTTTTCTTTGCGTCCGCGGAAACTGCTAACTGTGACCTCCACGCGATCGCTGTTGGAAAGTCACATGCGTTTGCACAGGTTTGAAACGCGACGTGGCCCGACAGCGGGTACTCACCTGGTTTCGCGTCCTTTGGGATTTGAATTGGAACTGCGATCGTTGCGGCGCCGTCGTAGTATCGCGTCGGATCATCGCCGACGGGACTCTTCTTTGAAATGATTGCGGCGGCTGATGTCGCCGGACGTGAACTCCATCCATCTGGCAGCGATGAGTGGATCAACGTCGGCTGCAAAAAGGGCGACGATTTTTTCTGTTCGTACGCGTACACATGCCAGTCAGCTTCGGGATCGAAGGCGACCAATAGGTTGACTGAGTCACCGGGTTTCACGGTGTCTCGAGAAAGCCAAGTTCGGATCGGCGAGTGCGTGTTGGGTAACTGGACTCCCGTGAGTGCGGCTGTCTGGGCCTCCGTGAGTTCGCCTTGGACGGTTGCCTCAAAAGCTGACTCCTGGTCATCGAAGGGAACGCAGGCTCCACCATCGGCGCAAACTTGACCTTCGGCGAAACCACTGATCTTCAGATTCGCCGCATCGTTGACTTCAATTGGAACCGACCAAGTTACGCGTTCCGAAAACTCCTCGGCATTCATCTTGAAGACATCCACATAGTGGAGCTTCGGTGGATGATCCGGCGCGAACGAGCCCAGCAATCGATACTGATCACTGGGCTCTAGTTTGATTTGTGTTTTGAGTGGACCACCAGACGGCTGTGTCAGTGAGTACACATGCCAGGAAGGATCCATCGTGGCAGTGACTTCCAACAGACCAACACTTGCACCGGGTTCCATGCGAACTTGTGCTGACCAGTTCAGTTGAGGATCCGGCGGCCCTGTGTTGAA
>CAYQMZ010000652.1:3442-4873 GCA_964418725.1 uncultured Pirellulaceae bacterium | reverse complement strand
CGCTGAGCCAATTGCTGTCTTCGGCGCAGGCGTTTTCCGTGACGTGGTTGTTGGGCGCGGTCCATTCGCTTGAGCTCGCTGGTCTTTATGGAGCTGGCGGCACGCTGTTGCGTGTGGTAGCACCGCTGGTCGAAGGGATCGGCAGTATTCTGGGCCCGGTGTTGGCTGAGAGTGCGACGGCCGGAAACGCAAGCCAGCTTCGGCAGCGAGTGTACCGAGCAACGGCCTGCTTGCTTGCCGTAAGCCTGGCCTTGGTGGCCGCAACGTCGTTGTTTGGCGAATACGCGATGACAAAGTGTTTCGGGCCACAATTTGGTGGGGCTCATGGCATTCTGGTTCTGTTGTCGATAACGGCGGCTCTACTAAATCTGGGTACACCGCCCAGCAAAGCGCTGACGCAACTAGGGCGAGCCAGTAGCAACGTTGTGATTTCTTCTGTCGCATTGGCCGTCACGTTGGTGCTATGCGTTCCGTTTTTGCTTTGGATGGGAGAACAGGGAGCTGCGTTGGCGATGGTTATCGGCGCTGCACTGGCGACGGCTTGTCGGTGGTATGTGCTGAAACAACTGAATTGGGGAATCGCGTGCAACTGACTGCTGAACTGCCTGCTGCCGAATTAGGGTTGCGAAGTCGCGTGATGAGACTAATGCGGCGAATCGAGATGCCTTTCTTCATGGCTGCCCTGGCCCTGGTGAGTTTTTCGTTGCCCGGTCGTGAATTTGCGGACCAAGCTGGTAGCACAGACATACTTGGTCGAGCAAAAGTCGCGATTCGGCTGCTCGGGTTTCTCTGGTTCGCGCGACGGATTTGGATTTGGCTGCGTTTTGAATTAGAGCAATCTTCACGGGATACATATCGACGGCTCGGCCGCTTTTACTTTCCACTACTCGCCTTCGCGTTTTGGGGACTGATCTCAGTCACTTGGTCACCTCTGTTTAGCGTGTCGAGCGGACAATGGCTTGGTTTGGTTTGCCAGATCTTGCTGGCAATCGTGATCTCTATTGAGATCGCGTCTCCGGCAGCTCACGGGCCGTCTGCTAATATTCGGGGTAACTCGATTCTGTTGCAGTTGAGCTGGATTCTCGTCGCCTATTCCGCGTGCGTGCTTGCCATTCACTTGGTAAATCCAAGCATGTCCGGGCTGGATCGGTCACTCTCGCACCACGGAAGCAACGGAGTCGTCCATCCAACAGCAGTGGGGGCGACGTCCTCGTTAGGCATTGTTATGTCGGTGTGGATCGTAACGCAATTCTCGCGTTGGCGAAGAGGCTTTGCCGCTGTGGCGTTAGCTGTACACACGGCCGCACTGCTGTTCTCTGCAAGTCGCTCGGCGTTGTTAACAACCTGCGTCGCACTTGCTTTGTGCTGCTTCTTGTTGCTGCCGCGTCGTCAATCTGGAATCGTGATGTTGATCGGAGCCGTCGTGGGCTT
>CAYQMZ010000652.1:0-3432 GCA_964418725.1 uncultured Pirellulaceae bacterium | reverse complement strand
TTGTGCGGCGAGGCCAATCCGAGTCGCAGATTCGTGCTCTGTCTGGTCGCGAGGAGCTTTGGCGGGCTATCTGGTCAAGTTGGCAGCAGTCGCCAATCGTTGGCCACGGATACTTCGTGACCTCGTCGAATGGCAAGTTGGACGTCTGGACTGGTCCAATGAACCATGACGCGCACAACGTGGTGTTGCAGGTCATGGTCTCGATGGGACTGGTCGGTTTGGGATTGTTCGGTTGGGTTGGGCTTACGTGGTGTCACGCGTTGGCAGTGTTCTTTCGCCTTCGCGATGGCAACGCCGCAACGTTCTTTCTGTTGGTGATCATGACCGTTTGGTTCGCGGTCTGGGGACAAGGCTGTGTGACATTTCTTGGGCCGATCCGTCCAGAGTCCGTTGTGTTTTTCGCGTTGGTGGGAATCCTGGGTGGGAACATGGTTGCTGCTTTGGGCGAACCACACAGCGTGTCCGCGTTCGAGAAATAGAGGACACTACGATGCGTTTATGCTTCCAACAAGAATCCACTTGGCCGTGCCTCGCCTGGGTGGCCGAATGTTCTGGGAAGCAGGTTGCAGTTCGGCACGGCAATAATGTCGAGACGAATGCTGATTGGTTTGGGGAATGCATCTGGGACGGCAAATACACGGATGGCGACCTCGATCGAGCTGAACACGTGTTTGGATCCGGCGCGAGAGTGAGAGACGGGGAGGTTATCTTCGTCGCTTCATCCTCCGTCCTAGATCGACTGCACTGGATTGCAGACGACGATCGATTGGTGGTTAGCAACTCGATGACTGCGTTGCTCGCCCTGACGGACAGTCAGTTGCCGCTGGACGCAAGCTACCCCAGCTTCTTTCGCTCGATCTGCAAAGGGCTGGACGATTACCAGCGAGTGTTGGAACTAGCAGCCCCGCGCGTTCAACTGCACATGGCGTACTTTCAAAACCTCGTTTGGGATGGAGGCGACGTGCGGTTGACACCAAAGCCGCACAGAGGCCGTGAACTGAATTCTTACGACGAATATCGCTCGCAGATTTCGCACGTTATTCGAAGCCTAAGCGAAAACTGGAGTGATCATCACCGCAACACGCAATACACGCCGCTATCGACGGTCTCGACAGGCTACGATTCGACGGCCGCATCGGCGATTGGCAAAGACGTGGGGCTCTCGGAGTCCATGACCATCGTCAATTCACGAAGCGGTGAAAGTGATGATGGTTCGTTGGTCGCCGAGCAGCTTGGACTAACTTGCCACAGGATCGAGCGATCCGCTTGGCAGTCGACCACGTTCTCTGAAGTTCCGTTCATCGCCAGTGATGCCAAAGGCGAAGACGTCTATGTTGCCGGAGCCGGCGATCTGCTGAGTCAACGTGTGCTGCTCACGGGATACGGTGGCAGCCGCGTTTGGGGGCTGAAAGAGGATCTCTGTGAGCAATTTCAGCGAGGCGATCAGTCTGGTCTAAGTCACTGCGAGGCCCGACTTGTTCACGGTTACATGCACCTGCCCGTTCCGTTCCTAGTGGCAAGACAGCCCGGCGATCTCCGCCGAATCTCACGCACGACAGAAATGGAGCCATGGCACGTACCGGGCAAGTACAACTGCCCACTCGCAAGACGCATTGTCGAAGAACAGGGCGTCGATCGTGAGGCATTTGGAATGAAGAAGAAAGCCGCTTCGGTACTTTTGTACGACCGCACAAGCTTCCTTTCGGAAGAGTCCGAGCAAGACTTTTGGGATTGGTATGGCGACCGGTTTCGCGGCACCCAGCGGTTGCGGAATTATGCCCAGCATGCTCTTTGCGGCCTCGCCTCAAACGCGGCACGGTTCGGGCAGGTTGCTGCGCATTTCGTTGGACAGCCGTTACACAGCCGATGGCTCAACCGCATTGCGCATTCGTCTCGGTTGTCAGAGATTGCCAGTTATCAGCCGCACTTCCGCTATCTATTTCCATGGGCGGTGGAGAAACATCTGCAAGCGTATCGCTAAAGCTTGCGAGGCGACAAAATGCAAGTACTGATATTCCAGCACGGATGTCACCTCAGGGGCAGACGTTCTTTCGAATGGTTCGGTGATCCACCTCGGTAACAATCCAGCGATGCTTGCCGGCGGCGTTTCCGGGGATGGCTTCGGTTGTTTGCAGTGAAACGCGATGTCCGCCGGTCAACTGTTCCAGTTGGTTTTGGATGCTCCGCTGTGTATTCAGCGGTAGGTCGCTTGGCGATTCCAGCGTCACCAAAATATTGCCGTCTACAGATTGATGCGCGCGAAAACGGCGAATGGACGGCCAATGTTCCAAGACGTGTTTGACGGACATCGGATGCAGCAGGTCGCCGGACTTTGAAACCAGCATGTCGTTCGAACGACCGCGGATGTCGTGCATGATTGCAAAGCCACGTGCTGGCCGCACGATCGGTTTGCTAGTGTGATCTCCGATGCGGTAACGCATCAGCGGGAACGACGGGTTGTTCAGCACGGTAATGACGATTTCGTACCCGCCGGTTGAATCGGGAATCGTTTCCATGAAGACGACGTCTTCACGAGCGCGTATGGTCTCATCGGGCATTTGGTACCCCATCAAACCACATTCCACTGCGCCGTATTCCGTGACGCAACGAGCATTGAAATTGTCCGAAATACGCTGTCGCATCGCTGAGTCGGATGGCTCAGCCGTAGTGATTGCCAGTCGGAGCGTCGGGATTGCGACGCCAGATTCTGCGGCTGCTTGAGCCAGAAGATCGACCGCACTGCTATAGCCGTAAATGCTATGCGGTGCAAAATCTTGGATGCGTGAAAGGTGCAGCTTCAGATCTTCGTTTCCGAGTCGGTAAGCTGACAATCGGAGGCGATTGCGTAGTCGATCCTCGATGGGACGTTTGATTTTCGACCAGCGTCCTCGCCACCCAGGTGCAAATGAGGCGCTGTGTCCCCAGAAGAACACCTTCTTGTCAAAGACGTCGATCCCATGCGCCTGCTCAGATCGATACTTTGCGAACAACATGTCTTGGTGGGCTTGAGCTTCCCAGTAGATTTTCATGGGAACGCCCGTCGAGCCGCCCGAAAACTGCCAGCGACCTGGCCGACTGTCGCGCGACATGAAATTGGCGGGCTGCTTTCTTACGTCGGTCTTGTGCAGCAGCGGAATCAGCTGGGAGAATTCTTCCAAGCTTGTGAAACTGACAGGAAGGCTCTGCTGGCTTGCGAGCGTGTTGTAGTACGGCACACTCTGCCTTGCATGGGTCCATAGGCGATTGATTTGTTCCAGTTGGAACCCCGTGACTTCTGCCGCAGTCCAGTTCTCTCGTGTTTCGAATTCTCGTAGTTTGCCTTCCAGTTTTTGAAATCGAGGCAACAGTTTGAGCACGTTCATTGCTGTTTCAACGATTGGTTGGGGTGTCGGTACGTGGCTGCCGGGCAGCTTCCGTATTCTTTAGTTGTTG
>CAYQMZ010000651.1:0-4886 GCA_964418725.1 uncultured Pirellulaceae bacterium | reverse complement strand
GGCACGAAAGGAGCGAGACGTACCGGCTCCGCGAATATGGTTCGCGTTGCCAAATCGAAATCACTCGATCCCACTGGCAAAGG
Source organism: uncultured Pirellulaceae bacterium (assembly GCA_964418725.1). Classification (GTDB taxonomy): domain Bacteria; phylum Planctomycetota; class Planctomycetia; order Pirellulales; family Pirellulaceae; genus CAYNJG01. Next base: position 4,803 of record CAYQMZ010000651.1, on the reverse strand, counting down.
AGTTGCCGTAGAAGCCTGGGTCAACACCGCAAGTCAGAACGGTGTGGTTGTAGCACATGGCGGCCCGGCGGTCGGCTATTCGCTGTGGGTGAAAAATGGCCGGCCTCAGTTCACAGTTCGCTCGAGCAGTGAAGAACTGGTCAACATCCAGGCCAAAGGACGCATCACGGGTAAGTGGACGCACTTAGTGGGCGTATTGCAGCCCAACAAAGACGTAAAACTGTACGTCAACGGAGAACTCAAGTCCGAAGGCGTCGCGGCAAAGCTGATTCCGAGCGATCCTGCACAGAGCCTTGAAATCGGAGCGGACGACGGCGGCTCGGTCGGTGAGTACTCGAATCCGAACGCGATCCAAGGCGCCATCGACGAGGTCCGCGTCTTCCACGGTTCGCTCACAGAGGCCGACGTGGCCAGTCGCTTCGATCTGCCGAAGAGCCAACCCAAATCGGCTCAGCTAGTGCTTGCTCACTCCTACGACGGTGGCAAGACCATAGATGCAAGTGGCAACGGCAACGATGGCAAGGCAGATGGTACTCAGAAAGTTGACGGTATCATTGGCGGCGCACTTCGATTCCGCGGCTCGCGTGGGCTTAGAGGTAAAGGCTCGTTCGTCAAACACGCTTGGCGGCAAGGCGTACCGCTGCTCGTTCGCAGTATGCTGAAAATCAATGACAAGCTGGTCGTTGCAGGACCGCCAGATGTGATTGACGAAGAAAGCACGTTCCAGCGACTCGTCGACGGAGACTCTTCCGTTAATGAACTGCTCGCCAAGCAAGACAAACTACTGAACGGCCAGGAAGGCTCGATTCTACGTGTGGTTAGTGCCGAGGACGGAAAAGAAACCGGCGAACTGAAGCTCGATTCACTGCCAGTTTGGGATGGTGTCGCCACAGCCTACGGTCGCGTCTACATGGCAACGGTTGACGGCCAGATCCTCGCCCTTGGAAATCCGTAGCGGCCAAGGAGGAAGTAATCAGCCAGGACGGGCGTTTTCAAAAACGGACGTTTTCAGACCAGCCTCAACGCGTCACACGCGATGAAGAACAAAGGGAACCATGGCGGTCATTGTCCAACTGTTCTATATGCTGATTCCGCTGTTCCTTCTCATCTTGGTTTGGGGAGCAGTCTTCTACCTTCGCTCCACCGACTCGCGAGCCCATCGAGGAAAGTGGCGTGAACTAGCCAAGCTTTCAAAGCTTCAGTACCACAGACGTGGTGTATCCAAGGCCATGCAGGCGGTAAGCGGTATTGACCCGCCCAAACTAGGTGCTGTTCGACAAGCCATTACGGGACAAATTGACGGCCGTTGGTTTGCGGTGCTTGAATCGAAAGTTCGGCAACATACGATCTCATCCGCCATGGCGGCTAGTCCACTGGGAGAGGCGCTTCCCGCCGCATTCTGCATACTCGTCGATCCTGCTGTGCAGTTGCCGACGTTTTGTCTATCGAAGAAATCTGGACGAGGCATGACGGCGGCATTGAATTCGTTGTTGCAGCCGAGCGTCAGCATCAGCCGGGTTTTCTCGGAAACATATCACCTGCAGGCTCAAGACAGCCCGGAGCTGCAGTCCGTTTTTGACGAATCCATGCAGCGATGGTTGCTAGACACAAATCCGTTAGAAATGCAAATACGCTATACAGGAGAGACTGAGCCCACGACTTGGTCGCTTGAACTGTTTGTTCAGAACCATACCCTGACGCTATCTTGGAGCCAGAACTCACGAGGCATTTTTCGTGGCGGGCTCACCAAACTGGGCAACAAACCAGGACTCCTCCCCGCCCGCGAGATCCAGAATCTCCTAAGCCGTACCAAACAAATTTGCGAACGCCTCCACCATCGCTCCAACTACTGAGTACCGTGCCAAACCAAATTAGTCCGATCGTTGATCTGCGTTCTCGACTAATCGACATCTGTTTGCTGACGGCGATCGCGACGCTCTTTGCGACGGGTGTTTTATCAGACACTCGAACAGGCACCTATGCGTACCGAGCGGGCTTCGAGAGCAGCATTCAGTGCACCTTCATTGTGTGCGTGGGCCTACTGGGCGTATTCTTCCCGTTCCGAGTTCACACGCGAGTACTTTGGCTGCTACTTGCACCGCTCACGGTTATCTCAGTCCCCATCCTTGGACTCCTAGTTCGACGAAAACTCCGTACTGCTCCTGGGCTGCAGCTACAACTGCCAACGGCAGAGTTCTACGGCTTTGAAATAATCTGTACCTTTCTAGCCGCCGTCCTTGTGTGCCTGCTGGTCAACGTTGTGGGCTGGCGATTGTCGAGCCAACGCAAAAACACGCGAACCGCAGAACTTACAGAACTGTTCGTTCTGACGGCAATCGTCGGGTGTCTGCTCGTATTGTTCCGCGATGCCATGAACCCCAATGTGTTACTGTGGTTCTTCTCGCCTCCAAGAAATTGGCACAACCACCTGTACAGCCTCATTTTGCTGCTGCCCATCATCTTTAAGCACGCAATGCTGATCTTCGTGGGTTTGTACTTCTCCCCTCGGTTCGCCGTCGCTGCAACACTGTGCGTTATCGCAGTCACGCTAGTCGGGGAATACGCATACGCTCATTTCAAACTCTACAAACAGCTTCCGTCGCTAACTTCCGGACCAGAATGGTATCACTTGAAAGCGCACATAAAACCGCACTTCGAGGCAATCATCCGCCAACTCTCCATCGTGCTACTAACCGTACTGGGACTTCGGCTGAACGGCTATCGATTTACCTGGCAACGTTCGGGCTTCTTGGCAACGAAAGCAAACCACACGTAGCGGCCGAGACGCTTGCGGTGTGAGGCGACCGACAGAGGCAAGCAACTTGCCAGGGCAAAACGGACCACCAACATTCGTACCGACGCGTTCACTTGACGACGCAAACGAATTCACGTGGCCATCAGAGCTTTCGTAGCCAGCGATCGTACACAAACGGTCCGAACGGGATTACCGCCGAAAAGACACCAGCGAGGGCCATCCCCATGCTGATCGGGATTCGCCACACGGCGATCACCAGCATGAACACGAGGCAAATGAAAAGGCCGCCGTGAATTGATCCTGCGATCTCGACCGCCAAGGGCTCGCCCGCGAGATACTTCAGCGGCATCGCAATGAAGAATAGAACGAGCGTCGATATGCCCTCAATGAATCCCATCCAACGCAGTTTGCTGAGAAACGAGTGATTTATTGACGAATTGTTCGTTGTGTCGCTGTCAATCATGCCACCAACATACTGAATGCGTGACACTTCGTCTGCTCGAAGTCTGCTCCTAATGCCGCCTCCGGCATCCAATTCATGCAAAAGCACGCATTCGCTCGACTTCCGGAATAGTGTCACGCCGGTTCGTTTAATATGAGGACCGAGAAGTTGCAATGAACAGGAGCATGACATGCGGGATTCTCGCAGTATTTACCGAGTTGCCACGGCTATCGTCGAACAACTAGAACCCCGAACCCTGTTGACGGCGACGCCGGAACTGTTGGCCGACATGAATTCGACCGCCGCTCCACCGGACGATACTCATCTGTGGGAGTCGCCCAACAACGACGTCCTTTGGCTGCAATCGAGCGAACAACCAAACGGCGATTCCGCCACTGAAGTCCATCTTTTGGTGTCTCAAGGGGCCGAAGGCTCCGAAGCGACGCTATTGACGCGGATCAGCGGCGAATTCGTTAGAGCGTTTGAATCCCAAAATGAACTGATCTTGGTTCAAACACTGGATGGCCAGCTTTCTAATTGGCTGCTTGACGGCACGACCGATGGCATCCGCCAGACAACCGAGTCAATTCAGACCTACCGGTTCCAGCCGCCCAAAAGTCTGCTTCAGTCCGCGATCGTCCTGCGGCTCAACCAAGCAGACAGCCCGTCGACCAACAACTACAACCTCTGGCTCGACGACGGATCTGCCGACGAAACGTTTCTTGCGGAGCTTGGCGAACTGGGCTCCGGAACGTTCCAAGCGACTCAGGTCAGCGAATACACCTATCTACAATTCTTAGCCCCAAGGCTGTTTGCGGCGCCGGCGGAGTACATGCTGTGGGTTACCGACGGCACACAAGAAGGAACGCGACAGCTAACGGGTGTCGGCGAACAGCCCAAGCAGCTTGTGAACTTCCAAGACAAGCTGGTATTCGAAACGACGTTAGACCGCGGATCTCGTATTATGATCCTGGATGATCCGTCGACAGCCACAACGGCCATGACAACGAGCGACGGGCGGACACTGCTGAACTCCCAAATCGTCGCAACAAACGACCAGCACCTGCTTGGAACAACCCTCAATCTCTCGGGAGCTCCCAGGTACGACTATTGGGTCGCGGACGCGTCGCTAGTTCCTCAAGTCATCGCCGGATTCGAGCCCCAACCAGCGAACGTTACAGCCACAGAATTTGGCTTCTCGTTCACCGTAGCAGGCGAACGCTGGCAGACGGATGGCACGGTCGCCGGCACAGCCCGGGCGGAAGTTGCAGACGACCTGCCTCGTTTCGAATTTGGCGAATCCGTATTTCAATTTAGCGGCAATCCCGAATCACCAGAAACGGTTCAACTTGAGTTCGTATCCGAGGACGATTCCTCCGATGTAGTCGCCGCAGATTTGCCGGCAGACGTCCGCTTCATTGATGAAGAAGCTGGGCGTGTCTACTTCATTGCGGGTGACGAACTGTGGAGTTCGGGCGGAACAGCCGCAGGCACAGCCAAGGAATCCGCGGCGATTCCCGCTACGACGATCCAAGACGGAGTAGTCGCAGGTAACACAGCAGTTGTTACCGACGGCATCAATGCCTGGACGATCGATCTCCCAGCG
>CAYQMZ010000650.1:0-4894 GCA_964418725.1 uncultured Pirellulaceae bacterium | reverse complement strand
CCTGGAAGACGACGCTGAGCTGGAAGAGGCAGCGGCGGCTCTCGAGAGCGACGGCCCGATCGACTTGAGTAGTCTCGAAGCAATGGCCGAGAGTGCACCAGTTCGTAAGTTGCTGAACATGGTTTTACTGCTGGCCATTAAAGACCACGCCAGTGATATTCACTTCGAACCGTTCGAAGATGAATTCCGCATCCGTATCAAAGCGGACGGCGTACTGTACGAAATGGTTCCGCCGCCGCGTCACTTGGCATTCGCGATTACCACGCGGATCAAGGTGATGGCGAACCTGGATATCGCCGAGCGACGACTGCCGCAAGACGGTCGCATCGAGCTAATGCTGTCCGGTCACCCGGTGGATTTGCGTGTGAGCGTGATGCCGACGATGTTCGGCGAAAGCGTCGTCATGCGAGTTCTCGACCGAACGGTCGTCGAGCTTAGCCTTGAAAAAGTGGGCATGAACGATCAGACGATGTCAGAATTCCGGTCGGTCATGCACAAGCCCAACGGAATCATCTTGGTAACCGGACCGACGGGTTCGGGTAAGACCACGACGCTGTATTCCGCGTTGTCTGAGTTGAATGAAATCACGGAGAAGGTCATCACGACCGAAGACCCAGTTGAATATGACATCGATGGCATCATTCAGATCCCCATCGACACGGACATTGGAAACACATTCGCGGCGTGCCTGCGTGCCATTCTTCGACAAGACCCTGACCGGATTCTGGTCGGAGAGATTCGAGACATCGAAACGGGCGAGATCGCCATTCAGGCGGCACTCACGGGTCACTTGGTGTTCAGCACGCTGCACACCAACGACGCGCCCAGCACAATCACGCGTCTGCGTGATATGGGCATTCAGCCATTCATGATCACGGCCACTGTCGAAGCCATTTTGGCACAGCGACTTGTGCGTCGAATCTGTACAGGTTGCCGCGAGCAGGTGCCAGAAGTCAGCGACGAGATCCTGGCACAGCTGAGCATGTCACGTGAAGAGTTGGGAGACCGACGCTTCTATCGCGGCAAGGGCTGCGATACTTGCAACAACACAGGATACAAAGGCCGCCTCGGATTGTTCGAATTCATGCTGATGAATGACGACTTGCGAGAAATGGTTGTCGCCGGTTCTTCGACGGACGAGATGCGGACAAAGGCACAAGGCTACGGCATGGTGACCCTGCGTGATGCAGGGATGGAGAACGCCTACAACGGCGTGACCACCATCGAAGAGATTATTCGTGAAACAGTTGTGGAAGGTTAGTGGCGAATTGAGCTCGTGTCTGACTGAGATGTTCGAGCAAAAAACGTCAGTACAAATCTAGTGGGGTAACAGGTCATGCAAACTTTTCAATTCGAAGCAATGGACGCCACGGGTCAGGAGATCCGTGACGAAATTAGTGCGGAAAATGAAGAGCAAGCGCAAGCAACTATACGCGAGATGGGATACTTCGTTACGAAGATCGCCGTCAAAAAGGGGCGTAAAGAAGCTGGTGGAAAGAAAGGCGACAAGAAGCGTGCCTTTGCGATTGGCGGTGTGAAGACTGCTCATCTCGCTGCGTTTACGCGACAACTTTCCATTCTGCAGAACGCGGGGCTCCCGATTGTTCGCAGCTTGCGAATCCTGGAAAACCAAGCCAAGGGCGGACGACTCAAAAACTCGTTGATGGATACGTGCGAAGAGATCGAATCGGGGTCCACACTGTCCGAGGCCTTCGCCAAATCCCCAAAGGCTTTCGACCGACTCTACGTCAACATGATCAAGGCGGGTGAGGCCGGTGGTGCGTTGGAAGTCATTCTGCAACGTCTTGCAGACTTCATGGAACGTGCCGAAGCACTCAAGCGAAAAGTGAAAGGTGCCATGATCTACCCGATCGTGGTCATCATGGTCGCGGTTTTGATCCTGACGTTCATCATGATCAAGATCGTTCCGACCTTTAAAGAGATCTTTACCGACTTCGGTACCGAGCTGCCGGCTGCGACACAACTGCTCATCGCAGTTTCCAATGCAACCGCCGCTTACTGGTATGTCATTCCATTGTTCCCGCTGTCGATCTGGCTGCTGGTCAAGCTGATTCGAAAATTCAAAGCCGGTCGCATGGGATGGGACATGTTCTCGCTGAACTGGCCTGTCTTCGGCATGCTAATCGAAAAGAACGCGATGGCTCGAACCACGCGAACGTTGGGTACGCTGGTCGCTTCTGGTGTACCGATTTTGGAAGCGTTGAATATTACGCGTGAGACGTGCCCCAACGCGATGTTCGAACGGCTCTATCAAAAAGTGGCCGACTCGATTCGCGAAGGGGAGACCATCTCGAAGCCAATGAAGGATTATTCGAAGCCAGGTTTTCACCCAGTCGCGTTGATCCTGTGGATGCTTGCTGCATCCTTCCCGGCACTCTGTCTGCTAACCGTTCCCGGCGTTCGGGCTATTGCTGGATCCCTCGCATTGGCGTGTGCGGTACTGGGTGGTTTGTACTACGTAACTCGCATGAATCGACGTGTCGTGGACGATTTGGTCGTGAATATGGTCGATGTTGGCGAGGAAACAGGTGAACTGGATACGATGCTGTACAAGGTTGCCGATACCTATGACGACGAAGTTCAAGTAATCACCGACTCGCTTATGAGTCTGTTGGAGCCGTTGCTGATCGTCTTCCTTGGAGGTGCGGTCGGTTTCATTGTGATCTCGCTGTTCATGCCATTGGTCAGCTTGATCCAAAACCTCACATAGAAAACCAAACTCGCCAATGTGGTGTTCGGCCTCAAACCGCACACCGCAACGCGAGCAGATCCGAACGAAAAGATCAGATACCAATCAGGGTCAAAACAGGAACAACCAGGGATCGCTCAGGCAAGAAAGCGTTACCCATAAACGGAGGAACACAAATGAATAGCTTTCGAAGTAACCAGCGTTCTGCGTTCACGCTAGTTGAGCTCCTGGTGGTGATTGTCATCATCGGAATTCTGATTGCGTTACTCGTACCCACAATTGGTAGCGCCATCGCACGAGCGAAGGTTGCAGCGATGGGCCTTGAAGTCAGCAACCTGGCGAAGGCAGTCGAGTCCTACAAAATGGAGATGGGCGAATACCCGCCGGACTTCGCAGGGTTGGATGGCACTCAGGCTAAACCGGAAGTAGGCACCGACTATTACGTGGTGCGCAATCATTTGGCCAGAAAGTATCGATTCCGAAATGCGACCGCTGCGCCACCGGCCGGCGACAACGTAACGTTGGTAAACCTGGACCCTGCAGAAGCACTCGTGTTCTGGCTAAGCGGTCTCAGCAGCGACCCAAAGTTTCCGCTCGCTCGACGCGAGGCATTTGCACTCACGGGCGTTGCACTTAAGGGTGACAAGCCATTCTTCGAATTCGACGAATCTCGATTGATGGACAAAGACGGTGACGGATGGCCAGAGTACTACGCTGCCAATAGCGAAGCGCCTTACGTCTACATCCGCAACGACAACTATGGCGTTCTGGCTGACCCTGCCACACCCAACGTGTTCACGCCGAACGCGATTCCCGTCATGAACGGACTTGCGACGTTGAAAGCCTATGCCGCGGAAACGTTGGGTAACAATGTGTCGCGATTCGCGGAGCCAGAGAAATTCCAAATCATCTGTGCCGGCCTGGACGGGGAATTCAACGCGGGTCCTACAGCCCCCGTCGGTCGCTATCCAGACGGAATCGGCTACGCGGATGCGGATCGAGACAACATCACGAACTTCAGCGAGGGCAACACCCTCGAGGATGCGATTCCGTAATGTTTGCTCAAACCAACACAACGATTGGGCCATCGCCCACCAATCGATCGAGCCGAAGCCGGCATCGCCGAGCATTCACGCTGATCGAATTGTTGGTGGTCGTGATGGTCATCGGTATCTTGGCAACGTTTGTCATGGTTGCTTTGGCGGGTGTGAATCAGACCGCCAAAGAAGATCGGACAACCGCGCTAATAGCCCGGATCAACGAACTGCTGATGGAGAAGTACGCTTCTTATCAGTATCGACGAATGCCTCCGGCAAATGCTCGGTTGGCTCTCAAGCGACAACAACCCGGTTTTGAAGCTTGGCTGCAAAACAATGGTGGATACGGATTGGTCGCCCGAGATCGTCTGACAGCAACTCGCGACATGATGCGCATGGAACTGCCTTGCACGATTGATGAAGTGCGAGGACCAACAGAAGCCAGACAAACGCTGTTACGGGATCACATTCAACCAAAGCCGTTAGTTCCAGCGTTGTCTCGGGCTTACTACGCACGAGCTTTGCGAACGTTGAATGGTAATTTAAACGCTTGGACACCAACTAATGAAAGCGCCGAGTGCTTGTATCTGATTCTGACTCAGATGCGTAGCGGTGACTCGTCGGCGATGGAGTTCTTTACCGAGAACGAAATCGGTGATACTGACGGCGATGGAATGAATGAAATCTTGGATGGTTGGGGGCAACCGATCTATTGGCTTAGGTGGGCACCTGGCTTCATCCCTCACAAGAATCCAGAGGCGCCCGAGTTGTTTGGGTTTGGATCAACGCTTCAGGTTCCGCTAGTTAACCAACCTGAGCAGGAAGACATGTTTGACCCAATGGAGATCGGAATAAGCTACGCCGAAGAATTCGCTGAACCCATAGAATCTCCATCAGGATTCGGAAAGATTGACCGTGCTCGTGCACTTTTGCCGGTGATCTTCTCGGCTGGGCCAGACGAGAGATTCGGTATACGCACGGGTGGCGTTTGGTTTTCGGTCAATAGCGATCCGTACGATCCTCGACTCGCTCACATTGGCGGTCCAACGACACCGCGGGGTGAAGGAGCAACTGACAACATTACCAATCACCTACTAAGCACGCGATAATCTGATGAAGCAATCACAGTATCGACGATCTGGCCTCA
>CAYQMZ010000649.1:0-4911 GCA_964418725.1 uncultured Pirellulaceae bacterium | reverse complement strand
AAAGTCTCACCTTGAACATCAGTGACGACGAAGCAGCAAACTAAGGCGAAAATGATTCTGAGACACATTGGGGCACCCCGCGATTTCGTGGTCCGCACGTTTCCTCCATTGTAACCAAGCGATTCCGTCAAGGTCGTTAAACGGTTGGAAGCATGCGATTAGTATCCGCAAACCGCGTTCCAAGTCTCCCAACGAGCGTGACGGAAGCGTCGGCAGATTTCCGTGACGCCATCGTGGTGACAAATTGCGTCACCGAGCGCCCCGATTGCCGGCCATGCACCACGCGTCCGCTCAACTCAGAGCTCGTCCGATGCAGCACTATTTCGAACCCTGTATGATTGCTCTGCGAACTTCATCGAACGAGGAAATCATGCACACACCTTCGCTTCTCATGAAGAAATTGTACAAACCAGACGAAAGCCTTCAGCGATGGCTTCGTCTTGCGATCCTGCTCACAGCCGGCTTTGGCATGTTGGGTATGCCTGCAACTGCGGAAGAGCTGCCTGTTAACTTGCAGGTGGTGATCGACGCCACGAAGGAAGTCGAGTCGCCAAGAGCCGGACGACTACCGCTCTTCGTCTTACCGATCTCCGGTAGCATGCGAGGACTGCCGGACGAACGAACGGCGGAGGCGCTACGTCAATTGGATGCACGTGCGATCGGCTACTCCGTCAACTGGCAGCACACTGAGTTCGAGAGCAGCCTGGCAGAAGGAATTCGGATTGCCAAAATGCAGCGGCAACTTGGTCAGCCAGTGGCCGTGAATGCGAACGCTTGCCTGTACTCATTTTTTGATGGCAGCGAAAACACGCTTCATGTTGATGCGAAAGGCAATCGTTTCGCGGATGATTCGTTAGGTCGAAAACTGGGTTGTCCGTTTGCAATCGAACATCGAGTGCCGGTGATCAAACAGCGAGTCGAGCGTTTCCTCGCAGGCTACCGAGACGCGGGCATCGATATCGATTTCATATTTGCTGATTGGGAGATCGATGGACCGATCGAGTGGAACGACTCGTGGGCAACCCACAAGCGGTGCCATGTTTGCAAGTCGCGAATTGCAAATATCGAAGACTTTCGAGTGTTTCAAAAAACGCTTCGAAACATACGCAGTCAGATTCAACGCGAGGCGTTTGGCGACAACGTAACCAACTATTTCCCCAACTGCTTAGTGGGAAACTACGGCACGTACCCGCACAACGGAAAACGCTACTGGTACGACTACTTCGAAACGCCGCCGAGCGAACGCATCCCTTGCGAGACGGACCAACAAGCCAGATATCGCGAGTGGACTCATGAATTCGGGGACACTGGTTACACATTCGCGATGCCCGTAGTCTACACGTGGTACCCGACATTCCAATGGTACGACTTCGAGGACACAGATTATCGCTGGTTCTACAACATGCTTAAGGTTGGATCGAACGCAGGAGAACATACTCCGGCGACCGTCCCGATCATCCCGTTCGTTCACTGGCACACGACTTCGCCTCCCAAGGATGCCGACCCTGCCGTTCAACAGATGAGCCCAGACGCTTACAAGGAATTGCTATGGCACCTACTGCTGCGAGGTCACGACACGTTTTTCCTGTGGTGCACGGCAAGTGAACTCGAGGACGAGATCAAACTTGTTCACCACGTCTACGCTGAGTCACTTCGACACAACGGGTTCATCAAGCGAGGCACACCAGTTTCGTTCGATGTTCCAAAGTCCGCCGGCTCTGTGGTGTCTGGAATGCGGCTCGGCAACCGAGTGCTGACGCGTCGAACGGACTTTGCAGAAGCCTCCACCCAGCCTTCGCAGATCCGTCTAGCCGATGCCGCCGAGATTCGAGTCCCAGCAAAGACTGGAACCCACGTCGTCTCCGTCGAAAAGCCCCAGCCTGCGAACGGACTGATCCAGCGTGGTAGCGACTGGCTGTTCCCAATAGGCTGCTACGAAATGCCAGAAGATGATGCCGAGCTGAAAAGGATGGCGAACGCTGGCATCAACATATTTCGAACGGGTAACACGAAGGCTCTCGACAGAGCTCAAGCTGTAGGGGCGACCGGCTGGGTGCCCCTTGCTTTCCAAGACGGTCCAACAGAGGCCTTTCGCAAGCGAGTGCAGGAAGTCCGCGACCACCCAGCCCTCGCAGCCTGGGAGGGACCCGATGAAATCATCTGGACGTTCACAGCCTACAGCTTCTTGAAAGATCGTGCCGGATTCACTCGTGACGATTGGAATGCACAAAAGAAGATCGCCGTTGACTATTCCGAGAAGGAGGCCGCTCGCATCATGCCCGCCATGCGAGACGCCGTTGCATTGATACGCGAACTGGACGAGAAGAATCGCCCGGTGTGGATTAACGAAGCCGTCGATAGTGACGTTCGATTTGCTCGACAGTACATGCCGTTCATCGACATCACCGGCGCAGACTACTACGCCGTGCGGAAAAGCGGTACTGACCTGCCGAGCATCGGACGAGCCGTAGATCGATGGCGAGCCATTGGCAAAACCAAACCGGTGTGGATGGTTCTGCAAGGATTCTCCTGGCATTCCATCAAACCGACGCGAGAAAAGCTGTACCCGTCATTCACAGACAGTCGCTTCATGGCATACGACGCCATTGTCCACGGGGCAAAGGGGATCTTCTACTGGGGCACAAACACAATCGACGAGCCACGTTTCCGCAATTCACTGTACGCCGTGACATCGGAGCTCGATGCAATTCAACCATTCCTAGGCGGGCAACAGATCGAAGGGACTACCGCGAACGTGATCCGAGACCTTTTCGGTCCTGCGGGCCTTGGCGTTCGAACGCTATTGCTGAGGCACAAGAACGACTATTTGCTGGTTCTAGTCAACGAGGACAAGCACCACCGCTTGGGCGTTGACATCGACGGGCTAGACGCTGTCGACGATCGATCTCTTTTCCAGCTCTACGGTGAAGAGCGAGTTGAAGTCCGCGATGGGACCTTTGTAACGCGAATGCAGCCCTTCGAGGTCAAACTGTTCTGCACTCGGAAAGAGGCGTTCGAATCGAACTGGCCTGACGGACGAGACTTCGTGGAATAGCCACCGAAACTATCCGTAGCGAGCCAATACATGTGCCAGGCACTTCTTAGATTGATCCTAGTCGTGGCGTTCTCAACCGGGGTGTGCCTCGCAGAGCGACCTAACATATTGCTTTGCATCTCGGACGATCAAAGCTACGACCATACCGGCGCCAATGGCGACCCTGTCGTCCGAACGCCAGCTTTCGATCGCATCGCAAGTGAAGGCCTGCGATTTGAGTACGCGTTCTGTGACGCTCCGACGTGCGGCCCCTCGCGCAGCGCGATACTCACTGGGCAACCGATTTGGCGACTTGAAGAAGCCGGCAACATACACAGCACACTTCCCGCCAAATTCCGAACCTATCCGGAACTACTGCAGGCGGCCGGTTACTACATCGGCTCGACTGGCAAAGCTTGGAGCCCCGGTCGACTGGAACCGGGTGGCCGAACGATCAACCCTGCCGGCCCGATCTTTGCCGACCAAAAGCTCACTCCACCGCATCGCGGGATCGCCAACAAAGACTACGCGGGCAACTTTGAAGACTTCTTGGCGAAACGAAATTCGGACCAACCGTTTTGTTTCTGGCTCGGGACACACGAGTCTCATCGAGGTTTTCAATCCGGAGTTGGCAAGCAAACCGGAAAGGACATGACGAAAATCGTTGTCCCTCCCGTCTATCCGGACAATGACATAGTTCGCAACGACATCGCAGACTATCTGGTTGAGGTCGAGTACTTCGACGAGGTTGTCGGGAAAGCCGTCGCCACGCTTGAGAGGCTCGGCCTGCTAGATAACACGATCGTCGTCGTGACTAGCGATCACGGCATGCCATTCCCTCGCGCAAAGGCAAGTCTCTACGACCTTGGTACTCGCGTACCGTTGGCGATTCGTTGGCCTGCGGGGATCAAAAAACCAGGACGTGACGTGGAATCCTTCGTCAGCCTAAGCGACCTAGCTCCGACGTTTCTGACGGCAGCCGGAGTGAAGCCACCGAAGTCGACGACAGCGAAGAGCCTACATGCAATCTTTCGTGACGAACCAGAAAACCGTCGCAATGCAGCCTACACCGCTATGGAACGTCACGATGGTTGCCGCAAAGGCGGCAAGGGTTACCCGTGTCGGGCGATTCGCACCAAGGACTACCTGTACATCTACAACTTCGAGCCAACTCGCTGGCCGTCCGGATCACCGGATCCATCCGTGTGTGCTCGAGCCATTCCTTACGGGGAAATAGACAGTTCGCCGACCAAGACGTTCCTGATGGAAAACAGGAATCAACACGGCATCGCCAAGCTATCGGAACTGGCTTTCGGCATGCGTCCAAGAGAAGAGCTGTACGACCTAAAACGAGATCCGCATCAACTGAATAACGTGGCAGGAGACTCGAACTACATCAAAACACAAACCGAATTGCGTTCGCAACTGTTCGCACACTTGCGTGCTACGGCAGATCCCCGCGTCGTCGGCGGCCGCGTTGATTGGGACTACTACCCGTATTACGGAGCACGGCGAAACAAGGACTGGAAAGTTGACGCTCGACCGACAAACTAATGGCGTCTAACGACGACGAGTCCGGAGCACACAACTGATGGCAAGTAGTGCCAACCAAGCCCCATTTTGCGACAGTGGCTCCGGCACTGCCGCTACCTCGTCGGCCGCTGATCCGAAGTTATTCGCTAGCTGAAGGAAATCGGACATGGTGACGCGCCCGTTGCAGTCAATATCTCCGCCTTCATAGCCGACATCGAATTGAGCGTAGTTGGACGCAAGCGTTAGGAAGTCAGCGAAGGTGACTGACGAGTCATTGTTTAGATCGCCAGTCAAACTCGCAGCGGCAAGCTCGAGACAGTCTCCGACTGGGTCCTGGTTTCGTC
>CAYQMZ010000648.1:1577-4921 GCA_964418725.1 uncultured Pirellulaceae bacterium | reverse complement strand
AGCATAGGAAATGCAAGCCCTAACCCCCGCCACTTTCACCAAGCTAATAATCGTTTGGTTTTGAAGTTCGGTTTTGGTACACCAGAAGTCGAAACACGCCATGGGAGGTAAACCATGTCACGAAACGTTTCGGTGCTGGTTTCGCTTCTTGTCCACTTGGCGATGATGTTGATCTTGGCGATTGCTGGTTGGGCTACGCATTCGATGGGTGCAATCACGATTTCGGCAGCCATTGCTGTGGCCGATGAACCGATCCGAATCCAGATTCTCGAACTAGAGTTTGAGGGTAACGATGGGCTCGACGATGCATTGTCGATCGCAGCGGGAATGCCGATAAGCGAGGTCAGCTTGGTTGGCGACTATAGCGTGGGCCAGGGTGGTGAAGGAACGGGCACGGTGGGAGGCGTTCCGATTCACGGATCGGTCACGCTTGTGTGTGATGCATCGGGCAGCATGTGGCGGGATCTCAATCCGCTGCTAACAGAACTTGCCGAAAAGTTTCCAGGTTCAAAGGTGATCTTCACTGTCGGTTGCAGCTTGCTGCGTGACCCCGGCGACGTTGGTGAAACAATCAGCTACGACTGGATGGCTGATTTCGATCGCCGCAGCGGCGTGAATCTGGATGACTTCTCTGGCTCCTTAGAGTTTGACTTCGCCGCGAATCCAACCATCGCAATTCGACGAGCCATGCGAGATTCTACAGCAGGAGTTTTGTTTAACTGTGATCTTCAAGATGGAATATCTCGCGAGGGAGTTGGTCCCTTGATTGAGGAGTTCGTTACCTGTGGAAAGCCACTGTCTGTCAGGAGCTTGCATCGCGACAGTCCAGCCGAATTCACCGAAATGCTAGAAAGTACTGGCGGCGTGTTCAGGCTTGATGCTGTCGGCCGATCATCATCGCCCGCGAGACCTATGCTTGCTAATTACAAGGAATACATGGAACAATTCGAGGCTATGCGATTGGAGATGGCGAGGAAGAGACGTGAAGCTGCCGAAGCCTTTTCTGCCAAGCTGCAAGAGAAGAAGCAAAGCGATGCATCCAGAGACGAATTGATCCGACTCAAACGGATGCAGCGAGCGAGAGCGAGAAGGAATAGGCGATGATTAACGAATGGGCGAAACGAATCTGCTTTGAACGCAAGTTTTCCCTCCGTACGTTAGTCTGCTTGATGCTGGTTTCAATGCTGCTGGTTTTGGGAATTCAGAACTTACTGAACATCAAATTCAAGCTCCGGTACTACGAGGATTCGAAGCAGCACTACCTGAGAATCGAGCGCACCCGTTACTACCGAATCTACGACATGACCAACGGCTACACTGAAGTAGACGGCCCGATGATAGGTGACGGTGTGATGGGGATACAACTGAAACCCGGTATCTACTTGGTTCGGGAATCCTGGTCATCGCCTGAAGATCCGAACTGATTTAGCTAAGTCGAGCACCCGGGAATCGATCCCCGCCCCCATACTTCCAAGGTACAGGAGTTCTTGACCAGAGCTTGTAGCCGTCAGTCACCGTAGTCGGACTCGAACCGACGATATCTGGTCCCCCAGACCAGCGGATTACCAAGCTTTCCCATACGGTGATTAGTCTGCGCGGCAAGATTCGAACTTACGATCCCCTGCTCCCAAAGCAGGTGCGATACCAGACTGCGCCACGCGCAGATGAGCACGGCTAGGCAGAATCGAACTGCCATATCCTGTTTCCGATCGGCTATGATGCGTGCGAGGGGCAGCGAACACTGGGATTGCACTAATCACGCGGAGCGTGATCGGTACGTAGGGCATCGCAAGATGGAACTCCACTTTTTCGATCGGAACGCCGAATACACGGTGTTTGAGCGACGGCTTCCTCACTGGACCCAACCTGGCGTCGTTTGCTTTATCACTTTCCGCACGCATGACTCGATGCCGAAAGAAGTCGTGCAGCATTGGCAAAGCGAACGCTCGCAATGGTTGCGAGTGCACGGTATCGATTCAGAAGCCTCCAATTGGTCGGCTCTACTGCAATCGCTCGACAAAGAAAAGCAAAACGATTTCTATCGGACGTTCTCGACTCGCTGGCACGAGTGCCTTGACGGTTGTCACGGTGATTGTGTGCTTAAGGATCCGGATCTTGCTGCGATTGTTGGCGACAGTTTGAAGTTTGCCGATGGTGAGACATATGACCTAACGGACTTTGTCGTCATGCCAAACCACGTTCATCTGCTGGCTTCGTTTTCAGATGAGGCTGCGATGCTGAAGCAATGCGAGTCGTGGAAACACTGGACCGCCCGGCAGGTGAATTTGTCTTTGGGGAGAAAGGGCCGCTTTTGGCGACAGGACGGGTTTGATCACCTCGTGCGTAGTGAGGAGCAGTTTCAACACTTTCGTAGGTACATTCGGCGAAATCCGGTGAAGGCCAGATTGCAGCCAGGTTCATTTCTTCACTATTCGAAGGCACTGGGGAAATCACGCGGAGCGTGATCGTTACGTACCCCTCACGCTCCGCGTGAGGCCCTGTTGTGTGATGTTTCACTGGTCTGGTGGATACCGGTAAGCGGGTTGCTTTCACCGGATCCGCGACTGGAAAGCTTGAGGTTGCTTTCGTTGCTCGTGGAATCACGCGGAGCGTGATCGGTACGTACGGTTCACGCTCCGCGTGAGCCAAGCGATCCGCAAAGGCCGAATACTCCAATGAATCACTAACCAATCTGAATCGAATTCTTCGTTTCGATATTCTCGGCGTTGCTCGCATGTGCTCAAATTGCCGAATACGTTTCATGGGGCTTTCGTCTTGCAAAACTCTTTGCTCAATAAGACCGTTCTGATCGCCGAGTCCGACGCGGATTTTGCTCGTCGATTGGAGTCTGAACTGACTGCCTGTTCGGCGTCGGTCGAGATTGAGGTGAACGGCAGTCGAGCGATTGATCGTGCGCTGAACGTTGATTTCGATCTCTTGATTCTTGCGGCCAACTTGCCGATCGTCGGTGGAGCCCAAGTGCTCTCGCTTTGTAAGCAACATGGAATCGCCTGTCCCGCCATCGCGTTGGTTGATTCCAAACTGCGAAACGATCCTCGCGTGACACGGCAAATTCTGGATTTGGGGTTCGCCGCGGTTGTTGACTACGGCTTTGACTTCGAGTCATTGCACTCTGCGATCTTGGCGGTCATGCCTCCAAGGCGACTTGGCGTGCGTTCACGCGGTCGCTGGATGGCGAGGCGGAATCCGAGGCTTGCCGGCCAATAAGTGGGTGCGGCGCAGAGTGATTCTGTTGACTAATTGGCTCCATTCGAGACATCCCTTCTAGCTTCCGCTACATTGTGCACCTTCATCTGCCTGATCCATTTCGGGCAATTCTGTAG
>CAYQMZ010000648.1:0-1567 GCA_964418725.1 uncultured Pirellulaceae bacterium | reverse complement strand
CCGCGGTTGTTGACTACGACTTTGACTTCGAGTCATTGCACTCTGCGATCTTGGCGGTCATGCCTCCATGGCGATTTGGCGTGAGTTCACGAGGTCGCCGCTTAGCGAATCGGAATCCTAAACTTGCCGGCCAATAAGTGGGTGACATGCAGAGCGTGTTCTGCTGACTAATCGGACCCATCCGAGACATCCCTTCTAGCTTCCGCTACATTGTGCACCTTCATCTGCCTGATTCCATTTCGGGCAATTCTGTAGCTGGGAGTCATGGCATGAGATGGGTTCGTAACGGTTTGCTGATTTGCGTCGCAACGGTTTGCTGGGCTAGTTTGGTCGTCGGGCAAGATGTTGCCAGTGTGCCGAAGGGCAAGGTCACTGAAGGTGTCTTTGAGGATAGCCAGGTATTTCCAGGTACGCGGCGGCAGTACAGCGTGTATGTTCCGTCTCAATATCGCGCGGATCAGCCCGCTAACCTGATGGTCTTTATGGACGGACGCGGTTACGCAAATCCGAAGGGAGCGTTCCGAGTTCCTGCCGTCTTTGACAAACTGATTCACGAAAAGGCGATGCCAGTGACCATCGCCGTATTCGTGAACCCCGGCACGATTCACGCAACACTTGACGATGCCAAGAATCGTAGCAACCGATCGTTTGAATACGACTCATTGGGTGGTCGCTACGCTGAGTTTTTGATCGATGAGTTTCTGCCTGTTGCGTTGAAAGACTTGCAAGTTTCGAAGGACCCGGCGGACCGCGCGGTGTGTGGGATCTCTTCTAGTGGGATTTGTGCGTTCACTCTTGGCTGGGAACGTCCCGATCAGTTTGGCAAAGTGATGAGCCACATTGGCAGTTTCACAAATATTCGTGGCGGATGGGCATACCCTGGACTCGTTCGTAAGTCTCGGAAGGAGCCCAAGCCGATCAAGGTCTATCTGCACGATGGACGTGACGATCTGAGCAACTTGCACGGAAATTGGCCGCTCGGTAATCGCGATCTGGCAGCGGCATTGCAGTACGCAGGCTATACCTACAAGCTGGAGATGACCGATGGCGGGCACAGCGGCAAGTGGGCCGGTGAGGTCTTTCCGAAAGCATTAGAGTGGCTATGGGACGACGACGCCGAATCTACGAACGTACCAATCGTTACCAGCAAGCCAAAGTGGTCGCCGGCTGAAGATGCGACGCTTCAGGATGGGGTGCCTAAGGGAGCGGTCATTCAGATGCCGGCCCTTGCGTCCACTGTCTTCCCCGGCACGACGCGAGATTGGTGGGTCTACGTTCCGCAGCAATACAAGAAAGAGCAACCGGCTGCGTTGATGGTCTTTCAGGACGGCGAGCGAATGAAGTCGGAAGCCCGCTGGCGGATACCAATCGTATTCGACAACCTGATTGCTCGCGGAGATATGCCGCCGACGATTGGGGTCTTCATCAACCCCGGACACGAAACATCCAAACCGCGCCGCAATGGTAAGCACTCGAATCGCGGCTACGAATACGACAGTCTGGGACCTCGGTATTCGCAGTTTCTACTGCAGGAAGTCTTACCGCAGGTGGAAGCCAAATACAACAT
>CAYQMZ010000647.1:0-4935 GCA_964418725.1 uncultured Pirellulaceae bacterium | reverse complement strand
CTTCCAAGTCAAATACAACAAGCCAAGGACCGTTTTGACCGACGCCACCTTCGTTCGACACATGTGCGCCACTGATGCTCGCCAGAGCATTCAACTTCCGAGCAACTACCGCGGCGTCGTCATCTTCGCCAATCGGCTCGGTTTCCTGACCGTTGTATTTCAACGTGTACGGTAGCGTCAGACCGTCAACGTCGACCAGTTGCGACTGCCTCGTTCTCTCTACGCTTAGGTGCATCGTGTCCGAAGCATCGCTTCCGCGTATTTCCAACGTGTCAGAGGCGTTCCCAAGCGGACTGCCGCTGTCAACAACACGTATATCGGAAGCACCAGACAATTCGCCCGATAACGTAAGCACATACGTATCGCCGCTCTCGGTTCCATCCAGCCAAGCGGTTCCGGTGAAGTCACGAACCGCGTACGAGTTCGCCCTTGACCCACCGTACAAAGTGAACTCTTGGAAGATGTTCACGTCTTCGACTTCATTGACGTCGTCGAAAACACTCTGGTCCACGTCCGATTGCTGCAGCCCGGTAATTGCCAATTCAGCATCGGACAGACTGAAGTTTAGGTCGCGAGCCTCTACCAGTTCATTGTGTCCGTCAGGCGCATCGGCAGGTGGGTCGGTTGGCTCGTCGTAGCCGAACGTGTCTACGCCTTCACCGCCGGTGACGGTATCGTTTCCACCGCCGGTGTACAACGTATCGCTAAATCGCGTGCCCACGATCAGATCGTCGCCTTCGCCACCCGCAAGAATCAAATCATCCGTGGCTCGCGCGGTGATGATGTCGTTGTCCAGAATGCTGGTGGAGTTCGGGATGAAGCCGGCGATCACATTGTCGTCACCGCCACCTCCATCAACTTTGACCCGGTCGATTGTCGAGTTTGCTTCCGTGGCGACATCGATGCCTCGGATCGTCACCACAAGCGTCTTCACGTCGCCTGTTCGGTCAAAGAACTGGCCGTATTGATGCTTGATCTGAACCGTATCAGCTTGCTTTTCGAGCAGCGGCTCACCTTCCTCGTCGACGCCAATCGTTTTGATCTCATGGCCGATCAGGAAGAAGTCGTCCTCATCGCCGCTGATCAGCGATACAGCATCCTCCGAGTCATCCGCCGCGAACACTGGATCTTCGAACCAATCCGTTTCCCCGGTTAGCTCGACTTGTCCATCGCCATCGAGATCAGCCCAAACAGGCTTCTCAATTAGCCGCGGCAGATTTTGCTCCAAGGTCTGATATGGACTTACGGCCAGTTCAGCGCCGGGTATACCTTCGGCCGCAGAAAAGACCAACGCGTTATTGGACGTCGGATCTCTCTCGACCGCGAACGAACCATCTGCCCCTTCCACTTCGATCGTTTGAATAGCCGCCGCAGGTGCATTCCCCGAGAAGTCAGGGAACTTCACCAACACTGGGTCCTCCGGATCATAGCCAGCGATTGTGAAGGTCCACGGAGCCTTCAGCGTGTTCACGGTCGTGCCGTCATTCGGGTTGGTAAACTCCCCTGCATCGGTCCCTGTCAACTTGATGACGCCTGCGCCCAACGTCAACAACTGAGCTTCCATACTTGCGGGATCGATCGGATCGTCGCCGTTGATGCCATCGATATCGAACTGCCGCAGATCCAGATCATCATCCAATTCCAACAGCACCGATCGACCACCGTATTGGATTTCAACGTCGTTCATGCCCTCGGGAACGTTAAATACTCCCTCTTGTTCCCCACCGTTGGAGCGAACGAAGAATTCACGATATTGGCCTCCCGAAATCGCCGGCAGGTAGCCGCCTTCGAAGCTGACCGTCGACTGCACTCCGTCAGCAAGGGTGATCACATACGGGTCTTCGACGACACCGGTGCCTTCCACCGTAGCACCGGCTAATGCTGGCGCTGTCACCGCACCAGCGTTCAACTGCGAAATGATATCGTTCACGTCCCATTCGCCATCGTCGTTTGCGTCAACGTTAAATAGCAATGGAGTACCGACGTCGTCGCCGGTCACTGGGTGCTGTGTCGTGATCGACAACTCGGTAATGAACAGCGGAACCTCAATGATTGGTTGATCCATCTGGACAGACATTTGCTGCACACGAGTTTGCCGCTGGATCGTCTGCTCGTCGCCGTCGATCTCCAAGAAGGTGATCTGCCACGGTTCGGCCGTCGTCCCAGAACCACTCACGAGTACGGAGTCGACCGCGTCCAGCGATTCGAACGCTGTGGCCACGTCCGTCGCCGTCATGCCACTAGCGAGATCCACGTATTCGTCGCCGTAGACAAAGCGTCCCACTTCCTGCCAGTCTTCCAAGTAGAAGGCTTGAGCGGCCGATGTCGCGGAGCGGACCGTTCGCTGCGTGATATCCCAATCCTCTCGCAAACTTTCGACAGATGTATCCTCGGGCTTCTCAGGCGGCGATTGCGCAGATCCATCGGCGAACTGCTGCGTACTGAAGTCTAGGTAGCCACCCGCCTCATCCGGCACAGCACTGACCAAAGTGATCTGGAGGGTGGCTCCCATGTCTTCGACGAACACTTCTTCGATCACATTCAGCTTCTCAAGTTGAATCCGCAAATCACTGGCAGAATCAAATTGGGTGTCAACGCCCGTTGCTCCGTAGAAAAGAGTCAGCGGCCCAGCCGATTTCGCGATTTCCTGCACTCGGTTGGCCGGCGTAATCGAGCTTACGTCGACATTCGTCCCGACCGACTCATGCAATGCGAACTGGATTGGCTTCGGCGTGAAGACTCCGCCATCTGTGGGCGACAAATCGACCATGTACGGATCTACAGCAGTCCCATCCCCGGACACGCTGACCGTGAAGATGTTGAACGAGTCCAGCGTTTGCAAGGCCTCCGCCACATCCTCTGCCGTGGCTCCATCACTGACCACCACAGAATCGCCACCAAACGAAAGTGTGGCGTCCGTCCCCGACTCTAACGAGAACGATTGTTGAACACTTCCCACGCCAGCGACCCCGGCACTTTCAATCGCCGATGTCTCGCCTTCAGCCGGATCCAATTCGTACTGAAGTGGGCCATACGCAAAGAAGCCCTCATCAGGAGGAGTCAACTCGATCAGGAACGGTGCGGCCACCGTTCCCTCGCCGGAAACTACAACCGTGTGATCGCTAAGCGACAACATGGCACTCAACGCGCTCTGCAGATCTTCCGCCGAATCCGATGAACTGATATCTGCCTGATCTGCTCCATAGGAGACCGTGCCTGTCGCTCCATCAGGCAAGGAAATCACATAGGTGATACTTCCCACGCCCGTTTCGACAGACTCTTGCGATTCGCCCCGCTGCTTGTCCACTTCGATCTGGATTGACTCGTAGGCTCCCGCCGTCGTGTCTGCCGCCAAAATGACGATCTCTACCAGCGGATTCGAGTCTTGCTGCAAGACTCGCACATCGGAAACTCCACTGAGCAACTCCAGTTCACTCTCAATCGCGGCAGCCTGATCCACATCGGGCAGCGTGAATGTCCTGGATTCGTTCCCGTAGCCAACGGTTAAGCTGACCGCGTTTGACGGCAATGTAAACTGCTGCCGATCATTGGCAGCTGGCGCCAACTCAGTTGCTGTCGTCCGGGTTCTCGCGAATTGCGGGTCACTAGGTGACGTGCCGCCGGGTACGATTTCGAACAGCGAGAACTGAACGTCGTCATCACTCTCTTGGGAGATATTGAGTTGCCACGGATGCTCTGGCGTTCCCGTCCCGGAGACCGTCACTTCCGCCGCCACGCCTTGATGCAATGGAATCAAAGCCGCCAATTGAAGCCCCAAGTCTTCCGCACTCATGCCTTGGTAGACGCCAGTGCCGGAGTTCCCATACCAGACGGTCGCGGTTTCCTCTGTCGACAGCAGGCTGAATTGTTGTGAGCTATTGTCCGTCGAAGTAGCGTTCGCCGTTTCTGTAAACGTCTGCAGAACCGGGTTCCCGTCAGTATCGAATTCCAGATTCGCGTCGGCGTGACTGATTTGCAGGAAGCGATCGTAAATCCGTACGTCCGCTGGATCCGGCAATTCGCCAACAAACTGCTGGAACTGGTACTGGTACGCCAATAAGAAGTGTTCACCATTTGACGTGTCGGCATCCTGCAAGCTAACGACGTACGGACTCGCTGCGGTCCCCTGCCCTGTTACGACAACGTCGCGGATCGACTGCAGTGACTCGAGTCGATTCTTAACTTCGTCCGCGGACATACCTGCCGTAATTTCAACGGAGTTGTCCTCGGTTCGCCCCGACGCAGGACTATCTTCGTTGAACCCGTAGAAGACATTGACGCGGTCCAGTCCTTCACTGAGCACAATCTCTTGCAGATCGTTGCTGTCAGGCTCGGGGAACTGTGGAACTACCATTTCGCTCAGAATTAACGCCCCTTCGGCGTCGAACATGAATTCGCCGCCTTCCTTCAGGTCAAAGCGATAGAAGTACTCCGCTTGTCGCCCTTGGAAGTAATGCTGTGTCAGCAGTTCGAATTGAGGATTGGCCTGATCCGAAACGAACTCAATCGCAAACGGGGAAGCAAGTGTCCCGGCACCGGTGACGTTGATGCTACTGACTCCATCCAGTTCCATCGAAAGCAGACGGTCCTTGACGTCGGCAGCCGACATGTCGGACGTAATCTCGACACCGTTATCCCGTGTATCGGTGGAATCGAAACCGTAGACCAGTCGTACACGATCCGCCCTAAGTGTGACTTCCTGCCGAATATTGTTCGACTGAGCGGAGTCGGCCTTTTCAATCGATTCGACAGGCGACCAAGGACTTGGTACCACCTGATGATTGCCGAACTCATCACGATCGACTTGGAACTCTTTGACTTTGCTGGAACCAAGCTGGACGTCTACAGACTGCAGCGACGTGGGCAGCAAATCGTGGATCTCGATGTTATCACTGGATTCACGAGTATCGATCTTCAACTCTTCCAACGACGACA
>CAYQMZ010000646.1:0-4938 GCA_964418725.1 uncultured Pirellulaceae bacterium | reverse complement strand
TGAATCATTGGTGGGTAGCCACCGATTTTGGTTGCTAACGTCGTGAAGTATGCGTGACCATCTTCGCACTTGTAGTCGGTCGTCAAGTTTGCGATCCCGAAACATGGCCCGGGTTCCTCGCCCTCTATTTCAGAGGGAACCACTTCTTCCGTGATTAGTTCCGCAGAAGCTTTTGAGAACCAGTTCAATTCACAGCCGGGTTGGTCAGGAAACCAAGGGCGACACGGAAAGCAGTAGTGAAAAACCAATACGTCACCGTCGACAAAATCCGCGAGCACTGATCCACGGAAATCGAGCTGACAGACCGCGAACATTGGCTCGCCACACTGTTCGCACTCCGGCCAATCCGTATCGCTTGGCCATGCGGGCACGCCACCAATTCGCGTCGTCCATTGGTCAACTGGCGGTCTTCTCGAAAAGGTGAAGATATTCGTTTCTAACGGTGCACGTTTCGCGAGTTCCTCAGCCGAGGCCATCGATCGCAACCCTGCCTCACGCTCTTCAAGACAATCGTCGGTCGTAATGTAAGTCATGTTTCATCGCCAACATTGTTAGGATTAAGTGGCCGACGTCATCGATGATTCGGGCACCGCGACTGTCTTCCGTATGGAACCGTATGCATGCCCACTGCGCGTTCTGCTTTGCCACCGAATCCGATACGTGGCTTCGTCTTCATCGTGTTCTCCGACATCTGCACGCGTTTCTCTTGGGTCACACTTGCCCCATTGCTTCCTTAGTCTCGGTAGATAGCATCGACAATGCAACAGAGAAAGCGATGCGCCTCTTTGGCGTTCACTAATCAAAGGCCAAGCGTTGCCGGATCAACATATTCGTTTGTGGATCCGATTTCTTCCGAGGTACGAACGACGATCATTAGTTTGCCACGTTCTACGATTAGCTCAAATCGCGGTAGCAAATCTCGACTCACCATAACCATCTCGACGGGATCACCACCAACGAATCCAGGAGCCTTATGGCATAGCTCGTAAGTTTTGCGGGCCAATAGGACTTCAGTAAAGCTTCGCGGCTTAGGCTGCAAGAGATGGAAGAAGTGGGTCGCACTTAGGTGACGTTTGATATTCGGGCTCTTAAGATCGACACCCGCCGCATTGACTTCAAAAGTAGAATCGCAGACGCAACCATTCGGTGCATCACCTGCAGACTCGCTGACCATCGCGTTGGCAACGTCGAAACGGTGATCAAGGACAGCGGACCTAAACGATCTGAATTTGCGGTTGGGCCACTCATACCAAGCCAATGCGAAAGCAATCAGAGAAACAAAAACCAGCAGGCGTCCTAGGGAGAATCGACATCGCATAAGGATCATCTCACGATTTCGGCATGGCAAAATGAGGCACCATGTATGCCCTTAGTTGGACCAGCCCGTCTGTGATTCCGCATGACAGTGGCTAGGGATTTGCGATGGCGTTTTCGAGTGCGACATCCACCCTACCTCCAGAGCTCGCGACCTCACGCATAGCCTCAAGAAATCGCACCAATTAAACATGCCCAGGCCAGGTGTGCTACGACGAGTTTGTTGGGATCAAGTAGGGCCCGGTTCCTACCGGCCTTTGTGCGGTGCAACTCCTGTATTGTCCGGTGGGAACCGGACCTACGAGTCAAACGAATTAGTGACTCAGGACACTAGCAGCCTTACAGATTAGGTTCGGCTTATTCGATCCAGACCGAAAGAACGTGTGCACACAGTCGACGTTGACCAGGCTCTTGTTCGCCGCCGCGTTGTTGCGTCATGGACTCATGCAGTTTACGGCAAATAGCTATCATTGTCTTGCCAAATGCCGTGCTCCGAGATTGGTCGAAAGCGGAGAGTCGTGAATTCGTGGTGAAAGTCTTTGCGGTTGCGTTCGTGCATAGCGTTCACGTGTCGAGTTGCGCCGGGTCCGTTCGACCGCCCGTTGACCATATCGGTCATCGCCTTCTGGTTCTTCCAGATGCTAAATGTTGACAGCGTTCCCATGGGACGTGTGGCGGCAATTGCCATCGTCGTTGCTGGATCATCACGCACCTGATTTTCCACCGGCTTGCCCCACCGAATAAATCGGGCGGCCTGCGACAGTTTGAGGCGAGCCAAAGTCACGGCAACAACTGGCTGCAGTTCATCGTACTCTTGAGCAACCGTCGGAAGCCCGTCGAGTTCGGATATGTGCCCCCAACGACGTAAGAACTCTATTCGGACATGCCATCCCGTTGCGAGCTCGCCTCCCAACTTGGAAGTGTTTAGAAAAGCATCAATGGCAGCCTCATTTTCCCAACGAGCAAAGACTGCAATTTGATACGGACGGTAACGCACCGGCAGGAACACCGGACGTCCCAAGGTCATCGGTATCATGCACTCCGCATGTAAGAGGCCGGGTATCGTTTCGGAGTTCGGAGGGCGGATCAGGGAACCAAGCGTTCTTATGAGACCGCAGTTCGCAAGATGGAATGAGAAAACGTTCATGACCATGGTTTACCCGCAACAGACCTGAGGCAGTAACACGGGAAGTAATCACTGGACGCGAAATGGATCTGAAAGAGAACGTCTTGGAAAGGCGGTTCGCAGAGTTCACGTATCACGTCATTGGCTCACCAGTTTGCGGGTCAATCCACCAGTCGTGTTCGATCACCAAGAGCCCCGCACCAAAATTGGCAAGCCATCTTCCGGTTTCCTGTGCAATAATGCCGCCAAGCGTGCCACTCGCAGAGTCGCCAAGTCGAGTTTGCACGATCTCAACCGTTTGCGTTAGCACCGTCGTAATCTGAGCTGCGGATCCTGAGGACATCTCGTCAGGAAGTTTATCGCGCAGAAAGTTCACCGAGCCGTTTACATGCTCACTGTCTGTCAATCGATCCCATGAACAGCCATTGTTGGCCTCGGCCGATCCGTGGAGCAAAGAGAACCAGCAGACGTCAAGCGGCGGAGGAAGTTTGGGACTACGCTCAATCTTGAGCGAATCACGCAATGCAATCGGGCTGAACCCGTCAATGCCGCCCAGTTCGATATCTATTTCCGCGAAGTCGAGACTATCGAAAAGCGTACCAATTGAATCCAAGGCTCCTTCGACGGAAGCGGTGCAACAAGCTTGAACCCAGATTCCCATGATTGCTCTCCGAACCCTGCCGCGAAAATCTGTCAGAAGTCACCGACTTCGGGGCCACGATTTCGACCATCGTTACGAAACATCCTCCAGGGCGGGCTCGCCCTGCTTCCAAAGCACAGATATTTCACCACCCAGATCATCGGGAATGGCTTCGCTCACGCCGACCGGAAATTCAACCTTCACCGTGGCTGGCTTGGATAGAACTAGGGAACCAGTTGCTGCCCCAGCGATTGTAAGTGCCGTGCCAAATGAGTTCCCAAAATTCGTATTTGAACGAAGAAACACACCATCATGAAAACGAATTCGTCGCCCCTTCCCGTCGGGATACTCAACCGATGCACCGACCTCGAATGACTGCCGTTTGCCTTGTAGCTTATTTGGTATCGGAATCGCAACTCGAGCGAAACCGAATCCCGCCGGTGGGCAGTCGATCTCGAACGTGATCGCATCGATCTTTGCACGTGTCATGAAGAAGCCACGAGCCGGACGCAAGGCGATGCGTCCAACGGACGGTTTGTCATATTGCGTTTGAAAATAGGCATTCACGAAGGCAATGCCGTCAATGGAGGACACCACGAATGCGAAACAGAAACCGTTACGATTGAAGTATGTGCCAGTGATCGAACGCAGATAGTCGTAATTGACATCGGCTCGAAACTGCAACTTGAGAATCAAGCCAAGCGAAAGAAGGGCCACGATAGGCGCACCGATGCGGAACCCCCACGTTGTTGCGTCGGGACGATCGGCCGCCCACGTGATCGCGGCAACGATCATGCCCACTATCATCAGCAGCGCACAAAGAGATTTGGTGGATTCGCCCATGCAAATGTGTTTGTTTTGGTGGTAGCCCATCAACCGGGCACAAACGGAAGACAATGATCTTAGTTAACGCTTAAGCTCTTCCGGTAGGCTGCGACGAGTTGTACTCTTCGCCGTTGACTTTTTTGCCATCTTTGAGACGACCTACTGCATTCCGGTTTTAGAGGAACGCGTCATAGCATGCTTTGGTCAACGCAGGTTCTGCTCTTCAATCCACTAAAAGTACTGCTCGCCTGCGTCTGTCCCGAGTGGCGGTATCACAATGCGACGATCCGTCATTGAATGCGTTGAGTCATCCGACTTTCGGCTCGCGGCGTCGTACGCCGCCTGTCCCCATTCCGCATTTGCGAGCAGCAGCTCAATCAATCGCCACGAACACCAGAAAGTAGCAGACATCGTACCTGCGTTGCAAACGAATTCGCGAGTGTCAGTTGCGGTGCGAACAGTGATACGCCAGTCGCCACCGGTTATCGCAAGGACGTCTGTCTCCCGGTTGCGCAATGCTCTGTCGACCCCGATCGAATTGATCACGGTAAGAAGATGATCCAAACAGAAGTGGTTGACGCAACCAACGTGATCACCCAAGTGATCGACATTGCGAATCCCGTGAAAGGTAAACGCACCGGATTTCTCGATCATTGCTTTGAAGCAGCGGGATTCGCCCATACAGCCAGCTGCTGTTTCGATTGAGAGAGTTTCAATGAATTCGTTTTCGAGTCGCATCAAGGGATCACTGAAGCTGCAGAAACAGGACTACCCAATCGTTATCGTGACGGTGCGTCGATAACCGCCTCACCCTATGACACCGAGCAGGCGATCAAACAGGGATAAGAGTGACGCTTCCAAAAGTGTCACACTGGTTACCGTGGTTTTCAAGTCAATTAGACGTGAAGCGCTCCCTCGCCGTACTCGAGATCATCGTGTCCAACAAAGGTCGAACCGATGCATTTCAGCGAATTCGCAACCGAGAATAGGCGCAGCAACCGGTAAAGTGGCCTGCAACGAGAACGCCTGGCAG
>CAYQMZ010000645.1:0-4948 GCA_964418725.1 uncultured Pirellulaceae bacterium | reverse complement strand
CGTAGTCTGCCAAGTTCAGATGCGCATTGCTGACCGTCGCACCAATCCGCTGGTTACCATCGAAATCGATATGTACGGGTTGATTGTCGGTCGAAACCTGAAGCCCTGCTGGGTTTCCATCGGCCGCCGGGAAGCTGGCTTGCCAATCCACCACAGCGGGGCCGATTCCGCCGGGCCATTCCGAGCCATCGTTGACGTTGATCGCAATGTCTTGGCTGCTGAGCTCGACCAGTCCATCTCCACCAACAAAAGTAGCCTGATCGGCGGTCGCTTTCACGGAATAGAACGTCGGCAGAACGGCTGCGATCACCGGGTTGGTTGGCGTCATGAACGCGAAACCTAAATCGACGTTCTGAATCCATACGCCCGTCGAACTGTCGTTTGCAGTCTCGTCAGTCAGATCCCCATCGCCATCGGTGTCTGACTTGTAGGGGCCGTTTAGTCCGGCGAAGACATTGACGTTCGATGCTCCCATCTGCAGCATC
Source organism: uncultured Pirellulaceae bacterium (assembly GCA_964418725.1). GTDB lineage: Bacteria > Planctomycetota > Planctomycetia > Pirellulales > Pirellulaceae > CAYNJG01. Next base: position 4,463 of record CAYQMZ010000645.1, on the reverse strand, counting down.
GCCATCTGCACATTCGAAATCGTCGAAAGGTCATTGCTGATTTGTAGACTGTGATTGTCCCGCGCGTCGACGAGGCTGTTGAAGAGACTGGATGACGCCGTGATTTCTCCCAAGTTCGCCGGTAAGCCCGTCCCCAGCGTAACTCCCGACGGCAACGAGTAGCCGAATGAAAAGTCACCGACGGCGTGAATGTAGTCGGACAACGAGAGTGTAGCTCGATGAGCCGTCACTTCGGCGCTCTTGGCAACGGCATCCAGTTCGAGCGTCGTTCCTTCCTGTGCATCAGTGGTTAGCGTGATTGCGCCGTCGTTCGCATCTTCAGCCGACTCGAACGACGACTTCAGATTCACGGCGCCCAACGCGTTGCTGCCTGTCGCTCCCGAGTTGATCTCGACGCTTACCGTACCGACCGAGAAATCGATCAAGTCGCTGCCAACGAAATCAAAATCGTCAGCCGTTGCCTTGGCCGAGTAGAACAATCCGCCGGTGTTCGTCGGCTTCAATACCGCAATCCCGACCTCCGCATCGTTTAATGCAAAACCCGTCGCTTCCGGATTGATTTCGTCGGCGTCAATCTGCCCGTCCGCATCCGTATCTTCTGGCCAGTAGTCACCGCCTACACCGTAGTGCGCATGGGCATCGGTTGCGGCGAACGTGAGGGTCTTTGCCTCAACCTCTGTCGTTGTGGAAAGCAATTGATCTACGTCAACGTTCTGCGCGGCGATCTGGCCGATGGAAAATGTGCCCACGAAGTGCGAGTCATCGGCACTGATTTCCCCCGTCACCGACGTAGGCGTCGTCACATCGAAGTAGCTCGAATAAAACTCGCCAAGCAGGTTCTGCACGCTGGGCGTCGTGGACCGTAGGTCGACACTGGCGGGCAATTCGTTGACTTGTACAAACAGCGAGTTACCTTGCTCAACCAGATCGAAGTACAGCGAACCATCACTAAATCCGTACAGGCCGGTAGCGCCCGAAAAATCTCCGACGATCGAGCTGGACTTAATGATTTCGAAGGACTGACCGGCCTGTGGCTGGAAACCGTCAATCAACTGAATGTCGATCCGGTTGTTGAGCGTGACGGTACCGGACGCATCGTGTTGGTCGTGCCCGCCCACTCCCGCCGTGAGCCCGCCGATCTCGATCTCAAGGGGCCCAGATTGCACAAAGTTCGAGTGCGTTGTAATGTCCGCCGCTAGCAGATGCCGATCCTCTAGAAGCTGGATCAGCGGTCGTGTCGCCTGAATGATGGGCTGCTGTGCGTTGCGTTTCTTCGTGCGATTTCGAGTGCTAAATCGCTTACCACGTCGCGTTCGCGCGTTGCGGCTATTGCCACCTGATGACATACGTTGTTCCTACCTAACGTGGGAAACTCTCGTCACAGTGGGGGCAGCTGCCGCGCAACCTAGGTAGCGCTACATGGTGTGGCCGACACCCACCACAGAGGAGTTTTGCCTTGGATTGCATCTGAATCGGCTCTTCATCGCAGATACTTAGTAGCCGATTGAAGAAGGCCGGAAGCTTGGATTCAGCTGCAAGGCAAGTGCGCCGATCGGGAAAGGAATTCGGTTTGCGATTCTGCGGACGGCGTCGACTAGGAAAAGATTTACGGTCGGGTTTTATTCCTCAAGTCCACGTGCCGCGGTCACCACTAACAACCAAAGGGGTGGGAGATCCCTCCAAGTTGGCCCTGACGAGGACCGCTCGTTATTGCGTCAACACCAGGAGCTCGTGTGCAAAGCTCTAGAACTGTTTGCCGCTATCCAACATCAAGGTGACGGGCCCGTCGTTAACGAGCGAAACGTGCATGTGCGTTCGGAACCGTCCGCACTCGACTTGAATACCTTGCTGACGCACAATTGAAACGAAGTATTCATAGAGACGTTCAGCTTCATCCGGTGCAGCAGCTTGCACGAAACTTGGGCGCCGTCCTTTGCGACAATCTCCCAGTAACGTGAACTGACTTACTACAAGCATGCTGCCACCGACATCGAGCAGACTGAGGTTCATCTTGCCTTCGTCATCTTCGAATACACGTAAGCCCGCGATTTTCTCGGCGAGGTACTTTGCATCTTGATCCGTGTCGCCGTCAGCTACGCCAAGCAACACCATGAACCCAAGTTCAATTTGCCCTGTTACTTCGTCGTCGACCGTGACCTTGGATTCGGATACTCGTTGGACAATTGCACGCATAGAAATCTCATCAGGCAGTCAGGCGCATGACCGCGTGTTTTCGGAATCCAAGTCTGCCCGCTTCGTTGTCGCGACAGCTTCGTCCCGATAACGCCGGAGGACGCCGTCCATAGTTGTAACTAGCTGCCTCATAGAATACGGCTTGGGCAACTCCGCGTCAGCCAAGGTAGTAACACCTCTAAGTGAACCGCCAAGGTAACCGCTGCACAGGATCACGGGCTTCTTGGGCCAATTACGCTTTATCGCTTCCAACACGGCGCGGCCAGGCAAGCCGGGCATCGTCAGATCTAGCAATACGCAATCGTACGCATCGGGGTCACGCTGTAGCCGTTCCAAAGCCTGACTTCCGTCTCCTACCGGTACGGCACGATAGCCTTGCTTTCGTAACATTGTCGTCGCCACAGCACGAACGACATCTTCGTCGTCGACGACCAACACGCCTTCATCACCACGAGGCAGCGCGCGGTCCTCCCGAGGCTCAACACTGCCCGACGACGCGTCGTGCGGAAGCACCATTTGAAAGACGCTCCCGCCCTCGACTCCGTTCTTGTATTGCAGCGTCCCGCCGTGCTGCTGCAAGACTCGATACGACACAGAAAGCCCTAGGCCGGTACCTTGGTCGCTGCTCTTAGTCGTAAAGTATGGATCAAAGATCCGATCCCTGACTTCAGGCGGTACACCGGTCCCGGAGTCCGCAACAGAAATCATCAACACCTGTTCCTGTGTTGCATTGTTGCAAACGAGCGCGGTCGTCGTCTGGATCAGGCCACCGTTGGGCATCGCATCTTTCGCGTTCACATACAGATTCAGTAGTACTTGCTCGATAGCCGTACTATCTACAAGGACCACAGGATCTTTGGGGTCCAATTGAAACTCGAACCGAATCGTGGCATCAAACGTGTGTCGTACGAGTTCTCCCAATCGCTCAACTATCGCGTTGATGCGATGCGGTTCCAGTTGCAGTGTTTCTTTACCTGAAAAGTTGAGCAAGCGACGCACAATGTCCGAACCACGAAACGCAGCTTCCTCCGCGACGGACAGCTCATTTTTTACGGAACCCACCGTTGCCGCATCATCAAATTGAGCGATCGTCAGATTTGCAGCCACCGCCATCAATACGTTGTTGAAGTCGTGCGCGATGCCGCCGACCATCCGCCCAACGGCCTCCAACTTATTGGAATGCGACAACTCCGCTTGCAGTCGAACTTTTTCCGTCTCATCCCGCAACACGACAAGGCGCCCGATCGGATCGGGTTGATTTGCCACTTCAATGGGAGCGGTGCGAATTACAACGCGACGCTGTTCGTTTCCTTTAAAGTCAAATGACGCCGTGTGCGGGCGGTTGAGATCAAACTTCAGTTGCTGTCTGAATTCGTTGAACTTAGATCTGGATCGGACTCGATTTTCAACCAACTCTAACCAGTCGACGACGTCGCCCACCTGCTGATTACCGCGTGTTAGACGCAAGAATTCGGCATTCACAGCCAATGCCCGCGAACCGTTATCCAAAGCTAATACTCCGTCATCGATCGCATCAATCGAAGACCGCAAGTGGGCGGCCAAACGTACGGAGTCCGCCGATTTCTCTTGGACGCTCGATCGCAGACTTCGTACCCAGAGCATCGCCGCCAGGAACGCAAGCAAGAGTGTCCCCAATCCACCCCAAGCCAGTCTTTGCGGGACAAGGGCTCGCTCCACCACTTCCACATCTTCAGCTCGCGACACAATCAGCTTGTACTTGGCGTCCGACCGAAGCCGATCGTTCAACGTAGATACACCAACAACGCGGATGCGATTGGCGAAGTCGGGTTTCACGATAGCCTTCGTGCTGGCGTCAGCGGCTGTACTCTTGAGCAGGACTTCCATCGTCACGTCCTGATCCATGAGTGTTAACCACGCATGATCGCCGCGATCCTCAAGCGAGCTCGGTTGCCCCTCAACACTTGCTCGTCGATGAAGCTGAAAGCCGTCGGCTGCTTCGGCAACTCCATATGTTTGTGGTGAGCGCAGAACGGAGTAGCCCAACTTTTGAATGATGTCGGCCTGGTAAGCAACACCACCATCCTCTCTCTGAACTTTGGTTCCACCGACTCGAACTACCATCCCAACATACAATTCGGATGTATTCGGAACTTCCAAACTTATCGCCTCGCACTCATCAAACAAAACGATGTGTGGCGGCGAGCTGCTTTCGTCAGTCAGACTAACTTGGCCATGTGTGCGAAAGCGCCCGAATGCCGGCCAGTTAATCATCTCCTCGATTGTGCTAG
>CAYQMZ010000644.1:0-4967 GCA_964418725.1 uncultured Pirellulaceae bacterium | reverse complement strand
GGTTCGGGCGGTAGGACTCTAGAGCGGAGACCGTGTGGATGTTCATGGTGCAGGAGAGGCTGGAGGAGTATTAGGGCCAGGAGACGAGGCGATCCGCGAATTCTTCTGCTGGTGGAGTTTTCCGAGTTCTTCTTCACCAACGACCCAGCCCCGGCACAGCGGCGATCGACAATCACAACGGATGGCGTAACTGGCCGGCCAATTGTAATCGATCGTGAATTGCTCATCGGTTTGGATGTCGCGTAGAGCAACCAAGTAGATGCGGAACTTGGTCTCTGTGGACGTCTGTTCTTCGATCCAGTCAAATTCGCAATTGGGATCGCAGCAGTGATTGACGTATCGAAACGGTTCGGCCGGTTCCAGTTGCTTACCATTCTCAAGGTCGAAAGAATAGCTGTTACCGTACGGGCTGTCGTGGACCTCTCCGGTGATTTCACCCACGACGGCCGTCGCAGGGTAGGGACGTACCGCGAAGATGCCTAGGCCTGTGTTGCATTCAGAAACTCGGATCTTGTCCTTGTTGCCGAACTCGTCGCAGATTTCAACAATGCGGTCGGTCAATTGCAGCTTGGGGCTGTTAGAGAGATCACCGGGCAACGTTCCTAGCGACACAGTAGGTAAGGAACGATTTGAAAGTAAAGCGGCAGCGTCCAACAACGATGGACGCTGCCACGTAATGGTCGAAGCTACACTTTGTCCGGAGTTGGACACTCGAAGCCGGCACGGTACTCGCGAGTCAGCATTGCTTTTGCTTTCTCGTTATTCGTGATGGTTTCGGCGTCAGGATCGATGTTCAAGCGTGGACCGATCGCGAGCGGATACTTCTCGAGATCGACGCCGCTGTCCTTGAGGTGTTGCACCGTTCGCTTCAGCGTCTGCGAGTTGTCGTCTAGGCTCTTGATGTCCGACAGAATGCCTTCGGCTTCCGCGACGCTCACCTTGTTTTGCTCGCCCACATAGTAGGAGATGTTTCCGAAATGGCTGATTGCAGCAGACAGGTGTCCCTCCAGTGCAGACGCATTCAGGTTCTCCGACTTTCGAGAGAAACAAGCATCAACGAAGTTGTTGTAGTGGTGGCTGTCGCTGCCGCCTTTGAACTCTTCGGTGATGTTGAAGTCTTTGTCATAGGCCACGCAATGACCATAGCTGCGCTGGACGAGGTAGCCTTCGCTGCCGTAGAAGACGACGCCGATTTTATTGCCTTTACTGCTGTCGAATAGGCGGTTTAACTCATCGTCTGCGGACGGCTTGATTTCCAATCCACGCGTTTCAAAGACGATGCACTTGTCACCGTAGTCGTAGATTGAAACTTCCGTATTGCCGGTGTCGCCAGCGTCGACGTAGTTCTCGTCGTTTCTTTCTGCTTGATAGCCGAGTCGACCGCCGTAACAGATCACCGAGTTGGGGTGGCGCATGAGTCCAAGCCCCCAACGCGCGATGTCCGTTTGGTGCGGGCCTTGGTTTCCAAGGTCACCGTTGCCATAGTGACGTTGCCAATGCCAGTCGTAATGGAATCGCTTGCGAGTGACCTTGGGGTCGGTAATCGATGCTGGGCCGCTCCAGAGATTGAAGTCGAGCCCTTTGGGTGCGTCGTAGTTACCCTTGGCACCAATTGACTTGCGTCGCTTGTAGCAGAGTCCTCGCGCGAAGTTGACGTCGCCGATGCCTCCGTCGTGGATGAACTTCATGCCTTCGATGATGGCGGGGTTTGAGCGGCATTGTGTGCCGACCTGACAAATCCGCTTGTACTTCTTCATTGCCGCCACCAAGGCGGCGCCTTCCATGACGTTGTGGCAAATTGGCTTTTCGATGTAGGCATCTTTGCCAGCTTGCATGGCCCAGATGCCAGTTAATGCGTGCCAGTGATTGGGCGTCGCGGTACTGATCGCGTTGACACTAGGATCGTCGAAGACAAAACGCATGTCGGAAACGACCTTGGGCTTCTTGCCTTGACGTTTTTCAACGTCACTGGCTCGGCGCTGTCCAGCTGCTTCGTCTGGGTCCACCAAGGCCACGACTTCCGCCTTCTTCACACCGGTGAATCCGCCAACATGTGAGCCACCGCGACCGCCGCAGCCGATGATGCCGACACTGAGCTTCTCGTTCGGGGATTCTGCCGCGTGGGCGCGGCGAATCGCAGCAGAAGCCGACACGGCGATGGTTGCCATACTGAATTGACGACGAGTTACTTTGGACATGTGGGTACCTGCGGATCGAGCAAAAGCGAGGGAGGATATCTCGCGGGGTGGGGTTCAACAGCAAGCCGGTGCGGTTGAATGGAAGTAGTTTGACGTAGAACTCAATTGTTTTCAAATCGACGCGATATTTGCGTGAATCACCGAAGAATTGCGGACTAACGAGTTCTTAACTCACCTTCTTCGTTGGCTTGCCAGACGGTCCCGTTGACGACATCGGCTGCTGTTAACCACATGCCGCCATAGCAGTAGGTGTCCAGGCACATTAGGTGGCCGATATCAAAGACCTCGCCACTCTTGTCCGGTGTGTGGCCGACGATAGCCTTCTTGCCGGACATGTGCGGGCCTGGTGTGTTTTCGATCAAGCTACGCCACTTCAGGATCTCTTCGTCCTGATCATCAAGACTCTTCTGGGGTTCGTAATTCCCGTGGACGAAGAAGTGGTCGTCCGTTTCGTGATAGAGCACGCCAGTCTCAATGAATTTGATGTGGTCTTCTGGGATCACGCCAAGGTCGCCCGTGAATCCGTAGGAGTCCAAAGTTGATACGCCTCCATGCTTCAACCACTCCTGAGGCGATTCGACTTTCTTGACGACGGCCAGAAGCATGTCCTCATGGTTGCCTTGCACCAAGACAAAGTTGCATTTTGAACGGAGGCCCATCAAGGAATCGATCACGCCTTTGCTGTTGTCGCCGCGATCGACCAGGTCTCCGAGGCTGACAATGGTGTCGTCGGGCTGTGGATCAATAGCATTCAACAACGTATTCAACGCGATGGAACAACCGTGAATGTCACCAATAGCAACGATGCGCTTACTCAAACCCAGCCCCTTCGTCAGGCAAGCAATTTATGTCGACCAAAACACCAGAAGAACTATGACGCGCCGCAGCGAATTGTACAACCAAACAAGTGCGAATTTCGCTCAGATTGAACCGCGGCTTAGCTACCTGCGTGGCAATCGCAAAGGCCCCGTCGCAGATGCCGTCCGAGCTTTAGTGTCAATAAAACAAGAGGGTAACCAATTGGTTACCCTCTTGATGCTTATCTAAATCGGCAACGGCGACCGATGCGGAGGAATCTCTTCTAGAAATTCAGTGTGTACTGACAGTAGAAGAAGTTGGCGTCCGCAGTGTCCTTTGTCAGTGGAGTACCGAATCGAGTTAGCAGACCAGGCGTATCGTAGTAGTCGCCAGCCCAGAATCGAGAGTACCCGAACAGCACATTCGATCGAGGCGTGATGCCGCAGGTCAGGACAAAGTCGAGTTCGTTACCCAAGTGGCTGTCCGCAGGGGCAATGCCGGCTTGCTGTGCAGCCATGTTGACCGAGTAAGGAGTGTCGTTTTCGTTCTGCAACCAGAAGTTGTGGTACCAAAGCAGTGCTTTGACCTTCTTGGAGAGTTGCAGCGTCGTCAGGATATTGAAGTCGACTAAGTTGCGACGACCATACAAGTCCATGAAGCCGTTGTACTTGTGGGCCAATGGCTGGAAGTGGTGGTGGCCATTACCTGCCCCCAGTTGGTCATCCCCAGACGCCCAGTCAATGTAGATCCATGACGTTGGCTTGCACGAGTGCTCTGTGAACGACTTACCAAGACCGGCCATGAAGAATCCTGCCGAGTGGTCGGAGTCATCCGCATTGGTACCGAATTGGTAGGCTCCCTCGGTTTCGAACAGCAATCCGCCAAGCTTGCCGTTGTAGCGTGCACCAATCGAGTCGAATTCGAACGCATTCGTATCGAAACCGATCCAGTACAGATCCAACGTTCCGTTTTCTAGGGTCTTGTTCGTTCCGTAGATTCCGTAGAAATCGATGTCGTCGTTTGTCTCGTCGAAGCTTCGGAAGTCACGAACAGTTGGGCGGAACCAGAACGCGTCAATGTTCCAGTTTGAATTCGAGTACAGCAATCGTCCGCCGTCGAAGGTGCGTCGTGTGTTCGCCCAATCGAGTGGCGATACGTAACGCTGAGCTCCGAGAGCTGCTTCTTGACGCCCAACGCGAGCAACCAATTTGCTGTCGCCGTTGTCAATCAGCTTTGCGTCAATGAACAGGTTTTGCAGATCGAAGTGGTTTTCTTCGATCGGTCGAATTCCTAGACTCTCGTAGTTTGAGTCGGCATGCAACGTCTCGGCGAAGACGCGAATGTTCTGTCCGATCTCGGCGTTAAGGTACAGTCGGAGACGGTGCAGCAGGAAGTCGTCGTCTCCACCGGTGATGCCAAGGCCACGATGGTTTTCTTCGCGATGGACACGTGCTCGGTATTGACCACCAAGGTCAAACATGAATCCCGGTCCGCCTAGCCGCTTAAGACCATCGCCCAGCAGTGCACCGTCATAGCACGGATCTTGCAGATACGAAAAGTCGTTCAGGTAGAAAAGAGGTTTGTGCGCGCCTTTGGCTTTCGCCTTCAACGCGTCCTTCTTTTCGTCCGTGCACTTGACGCAGCCGCATGACGGTTGGCATGCGGGAGCCGGTGTACATGCTGGAGCTGCGGGTGCAGGACAGCAAGGAGCACCAGCGACAGGGCCCGCAATGGGCGCCGCAATCGGAGCGGCGGCAGGCTGCGCGGCCGGGGGAACAGCGGCCGCAAGTGGTTGAGCGGGCAAGGTGGCGGCCGCTGGTGGTGGAACGACCGCTTGCGGAGTCACGGCGACAGGATCTTGGATCGTGTAGCCGACGTTTCTAAACGCGGAGTTCGCTGGTAAGTAGTCCTTCGCGATACAGTACTGGCCTGAGACGGCCAGCGTCACGGCGGCAACCGACAAAAGGCGGC
>CAYQMZ010000643.1:0-4971 GCA_964418725.1 uncultured Pirellulaceae bacterium | reverse complement strand
ACCGTACACCTTGTGCGGGCTGGTGACGACAACGTTTTCTTCGGTGATATACGACTTGTATTGTTCGAGCCAGTCCGCCCCGGACCCTTCGAAGCCCTCTAGGTTGAGCGCGTCCTTGCGATCAAACATGTTGATCTGGTGCATGAGTGACTCAAGCGAGCCTTCAAAATTCCAGCGGTGATCATGTGGGAAGTAGTAGTGCGGTGAAATGAACACTGGAATGTTCAGCTCTTTGCCAACGGCAAACAGCTTGTCAATGTTTTCGACGGTTCGGTTTTCAGTCACGCTTTCCCCCACGACTCCCCACGCGACACCTTGAGGGCTCAAGAAGTCGTTTTGTGGATCCGTGATGACGATTGCGGTTGTCTCGGCGACAAGCTCTACACCGGGCCGCGGGATACCTAGGTCTGTTTCGCTTGCTAGGTGGACTGTGTTGTTTGCGGGTTGGTTTGACATGGTTTGGTTCTCGTTTCGGATAATTGGGAAGCCAGCGATCTAATGCTAGAAAATGCTGCTGACGTGGCGTCCCTGTTGAGAGAGTGGATTGAGTGAGCCTACGTGGCGCAACCTGTCGAGCAGGTTGCATCGGCGTTCAGGTCTTCGGCCACGGGAAAATCGATTTCCGTATCGGCGACGTGATTGAAGTAGTTGGTCAACAAGTTCAAGGCTGTGTTGGCTACCACTTCGGTGAGTTCGGCGTCGCTCACTCCTGCGTTGCGAGCCGCATCGATGTCGTCGTTGTTGACCTGACCTTGCGCATCGACGATGCGTTTTGCGAATTTCAGAATGGCGTCTGTCTTCGCGTCGTCGTCGGTACCCATGCGGGCATCTCGAATCTCGGCAACGGATAAGCCAACCATCTTGCCGATCGCAGAATGAGCGCTAAGGCAATACTGGCATGAATTGGTTTGGCCAATTGCTAAGGCGATCTTTTCTCGGGTCTTCCCCTTGAGGTATCCCTTGCCGAGCGCGTCGCTGAATTTCAGGTAGGCGTCCAATGTGGCGGCGGAATGCGCCATCGTGCTCATCATGTTTGGCGTCATGCCAAGTTTGGCTTGGACGCCGTCAAGAAGCTGTTGAGAGCGTTCGCTGGTGTTCTGTTGAGTGGCTGGGCTGATGCGTGACATTTCGTATTCCTCTTGGTGGAATGTGTGCTTTGTGGAGCTGTCAGGGCGACGTGCTCCCGAACGCACGGTGTAATATCACGCGACGTGCCAAACTGAACGTCTTCCCGTAAGTCATTTGAATGCAATGGATTGCGTCTTTTCGTCTGTTCCGTACGGAGTGACGAAATATCGTGAATCCCAATATGTCGTGAATGGATCACGAAATTTCGCGTATATTTGGGCATGCTCGAACACCAACAGCCTCTGATTCAGAACCCGCGATGTCTGCTACTGGAGCTGGCGCAGCGACACGATGTCTGCGACGGGCTTCGGCTGATCGTCGATCGTATCGCGGGGTCGCCAAACGTCGCGCTTGCTCGGATCTGGTTGGTCCGCCCGGGACTAGGCTGTGAGACCTGTCGCATGCGTTCGGAATGCCCCGACCAAACAGAATGTCTTCACCTGGTCGCCAGCGCCGGGCGTTCGATCGTCGATCCTGGCAGCGACCTGGGAGGAACGACGGGTGACTTTCGTCGCTTTCCAATCGGAGTTCGGAAGGTCGGGAAGATCGCTGCGAGCGGAGAGCCCTTGGAGGTGCAGGCAATTGATGGAGAGCAGCCTTGGATTGCTAGGCCAGACTGGATTAACGCGGAAGGGATCCGAGGCTTCGGTGGGCAACCCCTGATTTATCGCGACAAGGTATTGGGGGTGTTGGCGGTCTTCAGTCGCGCAACGATAAGCGACGAAGACTTTGATTGGCTCAGAACCATTGCGGATCATGCTGCTGCTTCACTTGCGAACGCGATGGCTTGGGAGGAGATCGAGTCGCTGCGGAAACGATTGGAGATGGAGAACGAATACTTGCAGCAGCAGGTTCGTGAAGAGCATGCATTCGGCGAGATCATTGGGAAGAGTGCAAGTCTTCGAAAGGTAACCGAGCAGATTGAGTTGGTTGCACCCACACAATCGACGGTGCTCATTACGGGGCAGAGTGGAACTGGCAAGGAGTTGGTTGCTCGAGAGATTCATCGGCGATCGTCGCGGTCGGACAGACCGTTGATCAAGGTGAACTGTGCAGCGATTCCTCGCGAGCTATACGACAGCGAATTCTTTGGACACGCAAAAGGTAGTTTCACTGGCGCGGTTCGCGACCGGATTGGGCGGTTTGAACTGGCCGATGGTGGGACTCTGTTCTTGGATGAAGTGGGCGAAATCCCATTGGATTTGCAGAGTAAACTGTTGCGGGTACTGCAAGAGGGAGAATTAGAGCGAGTCGGCGAGGAGCAAACGCGTGAGGTCGACGTGCGGATAATTGCGGCCACCAATCGTGACTTGAAGGGGGAGAGCGATGGGGGGCAATTCCGTAGCGACTTGTACTATCGATTTAGTGTCTTTCCAATTGAGCTGCCGCCGTTGGCTGACAGGAAAGAGGACATCCCGCTGCTCGCGGAGCATTTACTTGCTAATCTGGCTCGGCGAGTCGGTCGTGATGTTCCGCGCCTGACGAAGGCAAACATCAATCGTCTGCAGCGTTACGCTTGGCCGGGGAACATTCGTGAATTGCAGCATGTATTGGAACGTGCCCTGATTACTGCTCGATCGGGTCGGCTGCAATTTGACCTGCCGGTGGCGGACTCGCAGGCCGTAGTGGAGTCTGTGCCGTCGATGGAAGAGAGTGTTCTGTCGGAATCGGAAATGCGGGCATTCGAAGCCGCAAATATTCGTCGGGCGCTGGAGCAATCTAGGGGCAAAGTTTCTGGCGACGGTGGAGCTGCGAGTCTCCTAGGTGTGAAACCAACGACGTTGGCTTCGAGAATGAAGAAGCTGGGCATCCGCCCGAACGCGGATCGTCGTTGAAACGGTCTCTGGCAGTTGAGTATTTCGAATCCGCTCAGGCAAACTTGGCGTCCTTTTCCCATTCTCGGGGAGTCACTCCAAACTGTCGCTTGAATTCGCGGCTGAACTGCGAAGGACTCGCGTATCCAACCTTGTAAGCAGCTTGGTTAACGCCCGTTCCCATGGCCAGGTGCATGGCTGCTGTATTCAGTCGGAGTGCCTTCACGTATTGAACCGGCGATAGCGTGGTCGCTTCCTTAAACCTGCGGTGAAATACCGCTCGGCTCATTCCCGCTTGTTTGGCCAGTTCGTCGATTGTGAATGATTGTTGGAGATTGTCTTTTAGGAAGCTGATCGTGCGTACGATTTCGTTCTGTCGACCGTAGCGATGACTTACGAGAGCTCCGGCCACAGTCTTCAGCAGCGCGAAGTAGACTTCCTTGATTCGTCCCTTGCCGAGTACCTTCATCTCGGCCGAGTCATCAACAAGCCGAAGTAATCGCAGTAGTGATTCCTGCAGGCAGTCGGTTAAATCTCCGACGATAAGCCCTGACGCGTCGTTCGTGGCATTGTTGCGAAACTCGGAAACCGCCGACGACATTTCAATGACCGTTTCGGTCATTAGCTGTTCATCGAATTCCAGAAGTACACCTAGTAGCTGCGTTGTGTGGCCTTAGGGACCTCGGCTTCCACTGGCAGTGGCATCGTGCAACAAACGAAACGGTTTTCGCTGTACACCTGAACCCTGTTGTTTTGAAATACCCTTTTGCTGCCCGATACGTTCAGGCAGAACCGGGGCGTGTAGACTGCGGGGATGCGATGAACGGGGGCTGAGACGCGATACAGTTTCAGGCCCTCCATGCCCGTTTCAGTAACGCCCTCTTCACTTGCAATGCGTGCGACGATGTCGCGAAGCGGTTTCTTTGCCATGCGATCACGTTGGAAGCTGAGATGATTCGGTGTAACCACAATTGATACGATTAGGCATGTAGTCGAGACTATTGTCGGTTGTTTGTGGTCTCGGTGGTTCGTATTGTACATGCGAGCGATGCAGCATGCTCAGACTTTGGGCTGTTGAGTTCGTTGGTGGATCGCCATTGCCTAAGTCTGGCGGCGATCTTTCGGCACGCACTTGTGAGGTTTGCTGTATGACTACCGATCAACCATTCGGCGAGGTGGGTTGGACCCCCGAGCGTCTTGGCTCACTAGCGAGCAAAACCTATCTCATCACCGGTGCAAACGCAGGTGCCGGCTTCGAGGCCGCGCGAGTGTTCCTGTCCAAGCATGCAAGAGTGGTGATGCTGAATCGAAATGCTGACAAGTCAGCTGCTGCCATTGCGGCGTTGAAGCAGGAATTCGGCAGTGATGCCAACGTATCTTTGATACGAATGGACTTGGCGGTGTTGGACTCCGTTCGTGAAGCTGCCGCCGAAGTTCTTGAGAATGTTGCTCAGATCGACGCGCTCATTTGCAACGCCGCCATCGCACAAGTGCCAAAACAGAAAATCACCGTCGATGGCTTCGAAAGCCAACTAGGTGTGAATCACTTCGGTCATTTTCTGCTGTGCGGCTTGCTTTTTCAGAGGGTCGAGGATTCTTGCGGTCGCATCGTGGTGTTGGGTAGCAACGCGTACAAGATGGGCCTGAAGAGAATAAGATTCGAAGACATGAACTTCGACGAGAACTACACGGCTTGGAACGCCTACGCCCAGAGCAAACTAGCGCAGATGATGTTCGGGTACGATTTGCAGCGTCGAGTTCAGGCTGCAGGAAAGAACGTACAGGTCCAGGTATGCCATCCCGGCGCGTCTCGAACCAACTTGCTAGAGGATACCGCCAGCCTCCCATTGAGACTTCTTTGGAGTGTGCTTTCTCGCTTCATTGCGCAGTCCGCTGAAAGAGGATCGTGGCCTGAGGTCATGTGTGCCGCCGAAGCAGAGCTGAAGAATGGAAAGCTCTATGGACCGACGAAGCGAGCAGAGACGGTCGGCCCCGTTGGAGAGTGTCCGCTAGACGCTTGTGCTTTGGA
>CAYQMZ010000642.1:4486-4976 GCA_964418725.1 uncultured Pirellulaceae bacterium | reverse complement strand
ACCCATCCCAAACGCACGTCCATGGATCCCGCGCTACTGGCAGGCAGCACGATGAACAACCATGACACAACGCAGATCAGATAATAGTGATTCTGGTATAGACATTTGTCTGCCAAAAACAGATGCGTGAATCCAAGTGCGAACGCCAACGCTGCCCATCGGAAGCGGAAGCCGACTGCCATCGCCAAAGCAGCCAGCAACAGCACCACGAATTCCACGTAGGTCCATTGCCCGGGTAGCAGCCGTACCCAGTCGAATCCAAAGTAGTAGAAGTGATGCTCCGGCTCGACGTACAAGCTTGTCACGGCCCCGGTGACTAACTGCTTCAGCAACCAAAAGAAGCAGGTCCCCGCGAATACAACGCGGAAATAGACCAGCGTGTCGCAATCGACCGAACGAAACAGTGCAACATTAAGTCGCTTGAGTGGACCGATACGAGTTACGTTACCGACAGCTGGCATGATGTTGTTCCGCCCACCGATGCTTCTCG
>CAYQMZ010000642.1:0-4476 GCA_964418725.1 uncultured Pirellulaceae bacterium | reverse complement strand
GACCAACCACCGATCCGGCATAAAAGTTGGCTGGTTCAAAGTTCGCGATGACAACGAAGATTCAGACTGATAAGCAAACCGGCCGTGGCAACTACCGAGCAGTGCGAACAATTGGGGCTGCCAGTCAAACGCCCCGGTCATGTCGCTCGCGTCGCCAGACCAGCTAATCGTCCTTGATCGCCCAGCGGACATCTTCGCGCGAAATGGCGACCTCAAATTCATTCTGTTCGTCGGCAGTCACTTCAAAGTGCGACTTCTGCAACTGCACAACGCCAATACGACGGCTTTCGGGGGCTTGCTCGTCTTCCTTCGGGTCGAGCACAACCGGGTAGTACACGCCAGGCTGCACACCATCGCCTGGCTCCAGCGTGAACAGCTCAAACTTCCCGTCGGCATCGATGTCACCGACTGCGGAAGTGGCCGTGCCGCTGACCGGCTCAAACTGAATTCGCCCTAGCCCCAACGGTTTTCCGTTCAATGTCACAGTGCCCGTTACGGGAACGAGTGTAGGCTTTGCCTCACAGCCCACCATGGCTGCCAAAACGACGATAGCAACCGCTGTGAGTATCGCCCGGCGGCAACTGCTATTCGAAGGATTCAAGTACCTGTCCGTCACGTCGGTCACCAAGGTTCTGATATGTGATCCACTGAATACTGTCCGACAGAAAATGCACCGAACCATCGGCGAACGAAAATTGAGCTCCGTTGTTGTGCCAACTGTAGGCACAGTCATCGTCGACCGGTCGAGCCACGTTGGCATCAAGCACCTTCGCTCGGACTCGGCAGTTGATCACGGACGGCGGTTGAGTTTTGAACAATGTCGGCTCATCCCGTCCTGGGCCACCTAACCAGATTGGAAAATCGATCGCGTTGGGTACGTAGGACGACTCGCCAAACGCAATCGTCTTGCTAGTGCCGTCGGTGATATTCTTCAGACTAATCTGTTTCTTGCGAGCGTTGTTCACTCCGTCAGCCCGATTCCAGAACAGCCCAAAGTCCGCGAAGCCGTTGCAAGCTTTGTAGTCTGCCTTTGCGTAGCCTTTTGATTCGCCCGAAGGACTGTGGCTGGGGACGACAGAGGCCGGGCAAGACATGATAGGAATCGGCGTGTCACCGCCAGGAATGACTTGCCTTGTTCTGGATCGCGTGGCAGAAAAGATTCCCGGACGCTCCCAGGGCTCGGTCGTCTCTTCACCAGGGATGTAGTTTTTGGAAACCAGATCGTAGAGTGCTTGCTCTTCCATGAAAGGAAGCAACTTCGAAGCCCAGCCGTAACCGTCTTCCTGGAACTCCCCAACTCCGCTGTACACTCCCATCGGAAAGACTCCGTGAGCACTGTCGTAGTTCAGCAGCGCCAAAGCGATCTGGCGTAGGTTGTTCTTGCATGCCGACATTCTCGCTGCTTCTCTGGCCGCTTGAACGGCAGGCAGCAGCAACGTGACCAGCATTGCGATAATCGCTATCACAACCAACAACTCGACCAAAGTGAAGGCTTGTCGCGTCCTTCGAATGTCTTGCATCTATGAACTCCTAAACGGGCATTCCCCTAGGATACACCGCGAACCGGTGAAAATCAGCCGTTCACGTTTTCTTCTGTAAAGAACGGCGTTTTGAGCCCGATTGGCGGGCCCATTACGAATAGGCCACGCGAACGAGGTTCCGCTGACCGGATGCACTCGCCGCCCGTTTCGCTATGATCCATTCCAACGGCGTCTATCCTCGCCACTAGCCCGTAATTCGATTTCCAGGAATCGGTCGTCCACAGTTAACCGCGTCCGCAGATACCCGCGTCCTCAGCTACAAACGCCCCGAGCATGGCCAGTTGTTTGGTTACGTAAGCAAGTCCATTACTTGTGAAGACCGGCGACCTCAACATCGACCAGCCCAAGAGTACTCATTCACAGAAACTCAACTCCCGCAGGAATACTGACCGTGTTGACACCCTTTCATTTGGCTTTTCAGGTTCGTGACATTGCCGAGGCGAGAGAATTCTACGGCCAGAAAATGGGCTTTCCCGAAGGTCGCAATGATACCAACTGGGTGGACTTCAACATGTTCGGACACCAAGTTGTCGTTCACCTGAACCCTGAACTGGGCCCCAACGGCAAGGTCGCAACCTACTGCAATCCGGTGGACGATCACGCGGTCCCAGTGCCTCACTTTGGAGTCGTGCTGAAGGTAGAAGACTGGAAAGCACTGTCAGAGCGAGCTCGAAAATTCGTCGACAATTTCATCATCGAACCTTATGTACGTTTCGAAGGCCAGCCCGGCGAGCAGTACACTATGTTCTTCGAAGACCCCAGCGGCAACGCGCTCGAATTCAAAGCCTTCGCCGATATTGAATCGCAACTGTTCGCAACCTAACGACGACACAACTCGTCGCTCAACAGGGTCGTTCAACTGCCCCTTCAAGTTTCGCCCAGCAACAAGCCGTCCACCGAAAGCTATCACATGTCCCTCCAAGCCATGTCGCCGACAAAGATTTCAATGCTGCTTGCCATGTTAATCCTGGGATCAACATCAACCACGCTGCCAGTCGCCAGCGCTGATGAATTGCCGGATCCAGATGGTAAACCTGCCGACATTAGCAAGCCGGTACAGGTCTACATTCTGCTGGGCCAATCCAACATGCTTGGGTTTGGTAAGATCAACGCCGGGAAAGGCAAGCCCGAAGGTAGTCTCACGCACGCAGTAAACCAAAAAGGTCTGTATCCCTACCTCGTTGACGACAGCGGCGAATGGACCGTCCGAAAAGATGTGAGAAACGTGCGAGTCATGGGCAGCGGCCTGGGCGGCATGCGCCAATTCAACAACGAATGGATGACGATTAAGGGCGGCAAGATTGGACCGGAAATTGGGATTGGGCATCACGTCGGCCACCAGGTCGATGCACCGGTGCTGATCCTGAAGAGCTGCATAGGCAACCGGGCTCTAGGCTGGGACCTCCTACCACCGGGCAGCGAAGGCTTCGAGTTCACCGACTCGAAAGGCACCACGTGGGTCCACCCGGGCTACAAAGGCAGTCCCGAACGTTGGAAGAAGGGCGAAGATCCCAAGAAGATTACTTGGTACGCAGGAATGCAGTACGACGGCGACATCGCCCGAGCGAAAAAAGTGCTCGCCGAACTCGATAAGTACTACCCCGATGCCAAAAGCTACGAAGTCGCGGGGTTCTTTTGGTGGCAGGGTGATCGAGACAGTCGCAGCGAAGCCCTATCCAGTCGATACGAACTGAACCTAGTGAACCTCATCAAGCAACTTCGCAAGGAGTTCAATGCCCCGAAAGCAAAGTTTGTTTGTGCAACACTCGGACAGACAAAGAAAGGCGACACTGGCAACGGCGGCAAGATGCTGGACGCAATGATGGCTGTCGACGGGAGCTCGGGAAAGTACCCCGAATTCGAAGGCAACGTCGCGACGATCTACAGCCACCCACTGTCGAAGGGCGGAAGCTCCGGCGGCCACTATGGCGGAAATGCCGAAACCTACATGAACATCGGAGAGGCCATGGGCCGAGCCATGGTCGGATTGCTACAGTCACGGTAGCTCGCCGCTCTGACGGAATTCCTGCCCACATCCTGCGACCAAGTGGCGACTGGCCGACTTGCGTCCGCTTGTCGCAGTTTCGCCCGGTGGTCCCAGCTTCCCCGACCGCACGAGTACGGGGCGCTAAGCAAACAGCGCCCCTTTAAGGGCACTTCCTCTCACAGGTCCCCGCTTACAGCGGCCCGAGTATCATAGGTGCTACGGAACTACTGACGATCGGCTTCGGCTTAGCCTCAGAGAATTGATATGAATCGCGCACACGTGACCTTGTTGGCCTCGCTGCTATTCCTAATTGGCTTCTCACTGTCTGACGCTTCAAGAGCCTTGGCGGCTGAAGACAGCTATTGGTTTCGCCACGCCGCAATCTCGCCGGACGGCAATAACATTGCGTTCAGCCATCAGGGTGACGTGTTCGTGGTTTCCGCCAAGGGCGGCTTGGCTCGAGCGTTAACCACCAACAACGCCTGGGACGGTCACCCCGTCTGGTCGCGAGACGGCAAGCAGCTTGCGTTCGCGAGCGACAGGCACGGCAATCTGGATATTTTCCTGATGCCAGCCCAGGGAGGCACCGCTACCAGGCTCACCCACCATAGCTCGAACGATTACCCAACGGACTTCTCTGTTGACGGCGATGCGATTCTCTTCTCGTCCTCCCGATCGGACAGCGCGGACGCCAGCATTTTCCCGACAGGTCGTATGGCGGAACTGTACGAGGTCCCGACATCCGGTGGAACGCCCCGAATGGTGACAACGATTCCCGCGTCGCAAGCCAGATACAGTGGCGACGGACAATCCATTTTGTATCGCGACGAGAAAGCATACGAAATTGAATTCCGAAAGCACGATGTTTCCGCGTTCGCCCGCGACATCTGGAAGCTGGAACTGGCAACCGGTAAACATACGCAACTGACCGAGTTCGAAGGTGGCGAC
>CAYQMZ010000641.1:0-4979 GCA_964418725.1 uncultured Pirellulaceae bacterium | reverse complement strand
GGTCACGCATATTGGACTTGGGGAAGCCACAGTCGAGAAGGTTGCTTCGAACCGGCGCATACTAGGTATCGATGGAAAGGTTCGAGCTACGCGTTACACCGCCTGCCGAGATCCAAAACTGCGAATGGAACCGGAGGGCGTCGTTGATCCTCGGTTGAAGTCGGTAAGTTTTTGGAGTGATGACAAACCGATCGTTGTCATGACGTACTTTGCAACGCATCCGCAAAGTTACTATTTGCGCGGCGTTGCGAATCCAGACTTTCCAGGAATGGCGCGGCATCTGCGACAGGTCACCTTAAACGGCGTATTGCATGTGCACTTCAACGGTGCCGGTGGGAACATTGGCGCAGGCAAGTACAACGATGGATCGGAAGCCAATCGTCAGACGCTGGCGGTACGTATGGCCGAAGGCATGTCAAAAGCGTTTGCAAACACCGAACGCTCGCCCATCACAGCCGGGGACTTGCAGTGGAGATCGATCAATGTCGCAATCCCACCTGCTGAGCATCTAAACGAGGAATCTTTGCTGGCGACTTTGGACTCGACGGAATCAACAGATGTCGAGCGGAAGGGGGCAGCTACAAATCTGGCGTGGCTGCGTCGCTGTAAGCATGGAGACAAATTGACGGTTGGGTGTGTGCAAGTTGGCCCTGCTTCGATTCTGTGTTTACCGGGCGAAGCCGTGGTCGAGTATCAATTGTTCGCACAGCAGTTGCAGGACAATCGATTCACGGCGGTGGCTGCCTACGGTGATTATGGAACCGGCTATGTCTGTCTCGCTGAACACTATCAACAGGGCGGCTATGAGGCTAGTCAGCGAGCATCGCGAGTCGCACCGGGCGTTGAACCCGTGCTGAAAGACGCGATTCGTCACGTCTTGTTGGATGCCGTCGAAGGCGAATGAGTGGCGGAGCGATTTGCGATGATGGCTCCGTTCGGAGTTGTTCTGAACCAAGAACAGTCGCGCAAGCTGTTACTCGTCTGAGCGATGCGGATCGGCGAAAAAATCGAACGCCAGCCATACACTTCGAGCGTAGCGATGGAACCAGATTGGAAAGAGTAAAATGAAAACAACGATGCCAATCATGGTTGGGTTTCGAGGGTAGCCCAACACTAGCCTGCAGATTGGATAGGACGCACTCGCGATTAGTGACGTTAGTCCGTAGTTGAAGTAGATCGCGCCCAGAAAGAAACCAGGCTCCCGCTCGTACTTCAGGTCGCAATTCGCACACGTTTCGTGCATCGCTAACCAACCTCGAAAGAGTTTGGTCTCGCCGCAGCGAGGGCATCGAAGCGTCCAGCCTCGCACGAACGATTGGGAAAAGTTGCGTTTCTGCGTCACGTTTGGGCTTGCCTGTTGAGATTCAGATAGTGGCTTTGGTTCATGCCATCAATTTGGCTGTGGCTTCCAGTTGCTGTTCGCTGGGAAGCCCCCAAGTCTCTTTGCCTTCGATGCCAAATACCTGGTCCAGCGACTTACTGCCGAAGCGTTCGTCAACGATCTCGCAATGTTGGGTCGTAACGAAAGCCGGGTGTTGAAAACCGCACGCGCGGCTGACCGACAAGATTTCCTTTCGCAGTGCCACCATGTAGTTGGCCATCCTCGCAGACTTGTCAGTAGGGTCTAGCCCACGCATCAACCATTTGTTTTGCGTGGCCACACCAGTTGGGCAATGGCCTGTGTGGCACTTCTGTGCCTGAATACAACCGATGGCCATCATTGGCTCACGAGCAAGCGCCACCATGTCGCAGCCCAAAGCAAAGCCAACCACGGCAGTTTCGGGAAAGCCCAGTTTGCCGGCACCAATGAAAACTAGATCGTTATGGATGTCGCGTTGGAAGAACTCACGGTAGACTCGCGTGAAGCCAATCTTGAACGGTAACGCAACGTGATCTGTGAAGACCAGTGGCCCGGCACCGGTGCCACCTTCACCGCCATCAATCGCGACATAGTCCACACCGCGATCACTGGAACGCATTTGCTCGGCCAACTCGGACCAAAACGAAATGTCGCCCACCGCGGACTTAATGCCAACAGGAACTCCAGTTCGGTCAGCCAACAGTTCGACAAAGTCCAGCATCGAGTCGACGTCGGAAAACGACGAGTGCTTCGAGGGGCTCACGCAGTCTTTGCCCATTGGGATCCCACGAATTCTGGATATTTCCGGCGTGATTTTCGAGGCTGGCAGCAGCCCTCCCATCCCTGGCTTGGCTCCCTGACTGAGTTTTACTTCGACAGCCTTCACTGAGTTTGCGGCAACGGTATCGACGAATTTTTCCAGATCAAAACCACCGTCTGCATTTCGGCAACCAAAGTAGCCCGTGCCAATCTGCCAGATCAGGTCACCGCCATGTTTGTGATGATCCGAGACGCCGCCTTCACCGGTATTGTGCAGGCAGTCACTCATTTGGCAGCCACGATTCAAGGCTTCCACGGCAACGGCACTGAGTGATCCGTAGCTCATCGCAGAGACATTCACGATCGATTTCGGTCGAAACGCTTTCTTCCTGCCTCGATGATCGCCCATGACCTTCGCGCATGGCACGGGATACTTCGCGTCATAGCCAGGAACTCCCGGTCGCAGTTCTTGAAGTGGAAATGCCGAGTGCTTGATGATCAACGTGTTCGGAGACTTTTCCAGATCGTCATCAGTTCCGAAGCCGAAGTAGTTGTTTTGCTTTTTCGCGGATGCGTAAACCCAACTGCGTTCGTCACGACTGAATGGGCGTTCCTCATTGTTCGCGGCCACGATGTATTGCCGCAATTCGGGACCGATCAATTCGAAGAAGTAGCGAAAGTGTCCCAGCACAGGGAAGTTGCGCAGAATCGCGTGCTTCGTTTGTGTCGCGTCGTAAATGCCCAGCAAGGCCAAGGCCACGACACAAATTCCCAGTATCCACCACACCATTCGCGAACCTCCTGTTTCTAATCGATGCGATTATACGGCAGGTGGTCGCTCGACGAACATCACAAGATGCGGGCCGATACTGGGAATCGTGAATTCTGTGCCAATCGTGGCGAAGCCCAGTTTCTTGTAGAAGTCCACCGCTATCAAACGCGCGTTGCACCAGAGTAACTGTCCTCCGGCCCCCCAAACTTGGTCTAGCGAGTGGTTAATGACAGCTCGGCCAAGGCCTTGACCCTGAAAGTCCGGTAACGTCGCCATCCCGCGGAGTCTGTATTGCGTGTGATGTTGGAACTGGTCGAAGCGTGTTTCGGATTGCTTTGCAATCGTGGCGATTGTTGCCAACTGATTGTCGACGAAGGCACCAACATGAAAGGTTGTTTCTTCGTCGTCATTTGGGAAACCGCACTCCTCAAGGGATTGGTGTGGTCGGAGTACTCGGTGCCGAATCGGCATGGCCTGAGTTGGGGTGATTGATCGAATTTCGGTATTTCCGTCCACCGTGAATCTCCGAAGTGCAGGCTTTCCAAGAGCGAGTCCAGTGCCGGGACCTACGCCCACTCGCAAAGCTGGTCGACGTAGGCTGCTGAGCCATCACGTAGCCAGCCATCGAGTTGGGAAGGTTGCTTAAGTTGCTGCCCACGTTTTTGCGGGACGACGACGAACCCAGATTGCAAGTCGTTGATGCCTGTCATGTCACTCCACAGTTTCTCAAACTGCGAGACGGGGTAAACGTCTTCTTGCCCGTTCCCCCAACGTTTTTTGACATCTTTCAACGTTATGTACGTCGGCATTCGGAAGCTCATTTCGCGAACGGCGCGGTCAATGGCTCCTTGGTCGTCCAGATCACTACGACTCAGGCCGAAGCAGTCGAGCATACGATCGATTTGGATCCAGGTCGTCATCGAGTTGTAGAACGACAGTTTGAATTCATCTTGCTCGCGGGGCATGGCCAAGCCTTCGACCAACCGAGGTACGCCGTTAACACGGGCCAAGCCACCGCCGCGGTCTTCTAGTCTACGCGTAATGACTTCGAAGGTTAGGCCATTCTGCTGCTCCAGGTGTAGCCCCAAAACGGCAGCGTCGACGTTGGCTCCGAGCGTATCGATGTTGTGAAGCATCAAGTGCTCGAGGTTCGGGTTGTCATCGAGCAACCGAGCCAGCGTACCGTTTCGGAGCATGTTGGGGACTTCGTACCAGTGTCCAACCGGGTGTAGACACTGCATGGGCTGGTTGTCCCGATAGTCGTTGCCTTCGCCCATCTTGCGAGCCCAACCGATTAACGCGGCCCGAAGGCTGGCTCGAACTTTTTGCTGTTGCTCGTCAAGTTGCTGCTGCGCCGTCTCTTCCCAAGCGAATTGAAGATCTCGCACCATCGGAATCATTCGCAGGCCAACGTACCGACCAGGCGAAAGCAACACTGTCCCGGGGTAGCCGTAGTTGTTGTTCTTTTCCAAGTGATCACGGATCGGCTCGTGTGTCATATAGCCGGTTGTGATGACGTGGGGAAAGAAGTGATCCGAGTTTGTTCCGACAAGACGGCTCTTGGCCAAATGCGTCTCGACGAAGCTGCGATGTTTGCCCGAGAATTGGCAATACGGGTGCAGGCCTTTCACGACTCCCGCACCATCCGTCCAGCGACTGCCCACACCGGCGGCCAACGTAACCACGGCAACACGACCCTCTCGAAGA
The DNA here is from genome assembly GCA_964418725.1 of uncultured Pirellulaceae bacterium. GTDB lineage: Bacteria > Planctomycetota > Planctomycetia > Pirellulales > Pirellulaceae > CAYNJG01. The sequence continues at coordinate 381 of CAYQMZ010000641.1, read as the reverse complement.
GCTTCTTCGCCACGCTGTCGGTAGTGCTCGTCCAGCCCTGATCGTGCATCGGTATAGTCCGCCGGCTTCACATCTTCGATCTTGCTACTGCGCGGAAGTCGGTTTTGTGAGAGTCCGAATCGCGCCGATCGAAGGTCCGACCGGATCTGTTCGTGTTGCTCCTGGTCGAAACCGTATTTGCGTAGCAGTCCGTCCAGCGAATCAACTTTTGTCTTTCCGTCAGACTGCGACGGCAAGATGTTTTCAATCAGGCTACGGTAGCTATCGATTGACTTGGAGTGGCGAAACTCTGTCCCGATGTGACGCAATTCTGTGGCAACGACCGGCGACAACTCGTGGGCTGGTCGCTTCAGCCACGTTGGTACCATCATCGCGTAATAC
>CAYQMZ010000640.1:0-4984 GCA_964418725.1 uncultured Pirellulaceae bacterium | reverse complement strand
CTCGCTCGAAGTATCGCTCACGTTCAGGCCACGTGTGGCGATTGCTGTTGCTGTGTGGTGTCTGGTGTTTCGTTGCTTCCTTTATGGGGGATCGGCTGGCGACCGCGTCTGACGAAAAGGTCGACCGGCCAACGTTAGTGTGGCGCAATGGTGACCGCCTCGAGGGAAATCTGCAGGCGGCCAATTCGGACGTGATTACGTGGCAATCCAATGCGTTCGCCGATCCGCTTCGGTTGAAGCTGCAGTCGCTGCAGATGATTCGTTTTCCCGCGAAGGAGAGTGCCGAGCCGCAGGCTAGGGAAGACCGAAAGTACCAGATTATCGAAACTCACGACGGCAATCGCTTCTTTGGTCAGATTTCAAGCAGTGATGAGGAGACCGTCACAACGCAAACTGAAATGTTTGGCGAGATTGTGCTGCAGCGATCTGCGATTCACTTGATCGCAAATCCACTCGAGCGAGCTCACGTCTACTCGGGGCCCAAGGGGTTGCGAGGGTGGGGCACGCTGACGTACGGCCGCCGGCTTGCTGAGTGGGAAGAGATTGCGGCTGGACAATTGAAGACCTCGATGGTTGCTGCCGAGCTATACCGTTCGTTGCCGGCGAAGGGTTCTGTAGACATCGATGTCGAGTTGTTGTGGCGCAACAATCCGTCGTTTCAGCTTCGCTTTTTGACTCCCTTCGCAACGCCCACCAAGGAAACCATCAAGGTCGAGACACGCGTCAACGGATTCGTATTGCAGGCACTTGGCAGTAATGGACGATTTCGACAATTGGATGTGATGTCGAAGAAGGCGACAAAGTGCCGGCTGCTCTTGCGGTGGAACCATTCAGCACGAGACTTGTCGGTGTACCGAAATCGGCGTTACCTGGGGAAGATCCATGTCGACCAGGGCAAAGGCGGTGGTAACGCTGGCTTCTACTTAAAGAATACCGGCCCGCAATTGACGCTCTCGAGACTTGAGGTTCGTGCCAGTAGTTCGCTGGATATTCGCTACGCGGACCCAAGCAAGGATACGGTGCTGTTGGACTCGAATGATTCCGTCGAGGGCAGCGTTGAAGAAATCAATGCCGACGGCATCTCGTTGAATGTCTCCGATGATGTTCGTAAGTATACGTGGGATCGGGTTGCTGAGGTCTTTCTTCACTCTGACGCGAACGAGTCAGAGCGAACGGAAAGACCAACGCCGGACGAGACTGAGCCAGTCGAATGTGTCTTTGGTAACGGCGAAACGCTAAAAGGAAGGCTGTTGGAGGCAGATTCGCTTTCGTTGTCGCTGGATGTTCCGTCGGTGAAGCAGCCGATCAGGTGCAGTCTGGGAAAGATCGAACGCATTCATCTTGGTCGCCCATCTGTGCCGCCCGTGACAGATGCACAGTTCATCCAACTCAAGGATCGAAAGCTCCACGGCGAATTCGCTGCGACGAGAGCTGGTCGTCTCGGTTGGCTTCCGGTCGGTGGAGTCGAGGCTTCGGCGCTGAACTTTGAGTCGGACGCGGAAGTACGACTGAGCGACCTTGCCAGCTCTTCCGCGGGTGGTCCGCAAGACGATTTGGTCTACTTGCGAAATGGCGATGTATTTCCCTGCCGAGTCCAACAAGCCGGCGACGCATCTCTGTCGATCGATAGCCCATTGTTCGGCGCGCGAGAGTTGCCATTCGAACACACGCATGCGGTGGAGTTTGCTGTCGATGCGGTCGAACCGTTGTCAGGTTTTGATGATCGGTGGTTGATTGAACAGGCCGACCAGAAGGCTGACCCCAATGCAATCACACGTGATGGTCAGCAAATCCATTTCACTGCGCCGGGCACAGTAAGTCGAAAGTCAATTCTGTACGGTTGCGACCAGGTTTCGTTCGACTTGAAAAAGAGGGTTGCGGAGGGAGGCATCTTTCTTCATTTCGTCCTGAAGGGTGAAAACGAGGCGGAAGACAGAGCGATACCGTTCTACTTCATGGATGAAAAGCTGTTCGTGCTGGGGTCGAAGCGAAACGCATTCATCCCCTGCAATAACGAGCAGGGCTTGTACGAGGTGGTTGTGGAGACCCATGATCCGTTCAGATTGGTAGTGAATGGGAAGACTGTCTACAGCGTACCACGCGACGAGAATGGCGGCCCATGGTCGGGACTGTCGTTCGATGTTTCGGATGGCCCGCTATTTGGTCCGCCGCTGCGAAAGAAACGCAAGGAAGTGGATATTGCAGTTCGCGGGCTAGTGATTCGGCAAACAAAACGCGCTTCGATTCGCCAAGCTGTCGGTGGTGTTGACGCTGGCCCGCTCTTGATTGTTCCCAGAAATCGAATTGCCACTGCACCCGAGCACGTGGCTGTTGGCATCAACGGTGATGTCGTTCGTGGATCACTGGTTCGGCTCTCGGACGACTATTTGACACTGAATAGCAAGGGCAGCGAATTGCCGTTGTCTCGTGACAAACTGTCAGGCCTCATTTGGGTTCATCCCTCAGACGAGCAGGAACGCCAGGGCGACGGCGTGGGAGACGATCAGCAAGCGAAAGCAGCGAGCGGCGATGTGCGAACCAAGGGTGCTCGAATTGTGCTGAACGATACGACGACTCTCACACTTAGCGATATTTCGGTTGGCTCGGAAAAGATTCGCGGGCATCACGCTAGTCTCGGTCAGTGTGTCATCGATCGACGCGATGTTTGCTCGCTGCTTACGGGAGACTCGGTCAACAAGCTCCATCAGTATGACTTCCTGAATTGGCGAACGACGCCTGCGATGGAGCCCATGTTTGCGACGGATGGATCGGATGGCCACCGCATGGCATCTACGTTGCTAGGAAAGTCTATTCGTTTTGAAGCCGAGTTGTTGGGCACCCGAGAAAGTCTTGACCTCGAAGCATACCGCGGGAAAGTGGTAGTCATCGACTTCTGGGCGAGTTGGTGTGCGCCGTGCATGCGAAACATGGACTCGCTAATTCAGACTGTCGGAAAGTTCTCGGACGAACGTGTGCAGCTAATTGCCGTCAATCAGGGTGAAGATCCCAGCCGAGTCAACGCGACCGTGGAGTCTCGTCAGTGGAATCTGCTGGTTGCCACGGATGTGGGTGGTACTGCGACGCAGGAACTGAAGATCGAAGCGTTGCCGCAGACGGTGGTGCTCGACAAGGCGGGCAAGGTCTCTGCAGTCTTTCTCGGGGCGAGCCGGCGATTGCACGCGGAACTTACGAAGGAAATTGCGAAGCAACTTGGGGAGAATCCGTGATGCGTCCAAAGGCTGTCATCGTGTTGTTTTGCTTGCTCCAAGTGATGTGGGTAAACGTTGTGTCCAGTGATGAACTGGCCCCGGGTGCAGCGACCCTGACGTGGAATAACGAGGACGCACTTAGCGGTCGTCTCGTGGCTTTCGAGGACGGATATTTCCGCTGGCAGTCGAAGCAGTTTTCAGAGCAGCTGCAGATAAACAGTGATTACATTTCGGCGGTTGATTTTCCAGAAGCGAAAGAAGTTGTTGAGCAGACAGAGAAATTCCGCATTCAATCGCTGCATGGTGATGTGATCTTCGGCGATTTGCTGGGGATCGACGACAAAGAATTCACGATGCGAAGTGATCGACTGGGTGAAGTGCGGATCAAGCGAGAGCATGTGCGGGAACTGCAGCAGTTGAAGCATACGGACGTACTGTACGATGGGCCCCGTTGGCTGGACGGATGGCGAACACTTCGAGCCGGACGCATGGTGTCGGAGTGGAAGGCTACCGAACGAGGTCATTTGACTACTCAAAAGTACAACGCCGAGCTTTATCGCGATCTGCCTCGATTGGATCTCGCAGAAATCAATTTGGTGCTGCGGTGGAACGGAAAGCCTGGTTTGCAGGTGGACTTCTCCGCGCCGACAGAATTGGTAGCACCCGGCGGCAAGGCTCAGCTCAGTATCAAGTCATGGGGTGATGACTTGGTGGCCACGACATCGGTTGGCGGTACAGACTTTCAGCCGCTACTGAAGCTTGCAGAACGACAGAGCGAGCTGCGATTGCGAATCGTCTGGGACAACAAAGTGGGCGAAGCGATCATTAGCAGCCCGGACGGAAGCGTTCATGGGCGAGTCCTCATCGACAAGACGAAGAAGGCTACGGGCATACTTATTAAGAATCGCAGCGACGACCTGATCATCGAGCACATTCGTCTGTGTAAGTGGAATGGTGTCTCCAAATCGGACAATGCCGAGGAAGGGCAAAGCTATCTTCGGCTAGCGGACGGCAAATTGATCCTGGGCGAAATCAAAGAACTGACCGACGGCAAGTTGCTGCTGCAAGACGGTCAGCAGATCGAAATGTCTTCCGTTGCGTTGGCCGAATTCAAATCCGAGACACCCAACGAATACCACAAGCACCACGTGCGGTTCCACGATGGAACAGAGTTTTCGGGCGAGCTGCTGTCGATTGATGACGACCACCTAGACATGAAGTTGTCTTCTACCCGAGATTCGATTCACGCCAAACGCAGCGATTTGGACTCCATTCATTGCTTCCAAGGGCGAACCGACCAGTTTGAATTCCATCTGAACGGCGACGGGAATCGTCTGAGCGGGAACTTGGCCCCCGTTCCCGGCACGGAAGCATTAGGGTGGGCTCCCATCGGCAGTAAAACGGCTGTTCCAATTGCTGTGGGTACCGATCAAACCATCGAGCGGCGAATGGGACGCAGCGATGCCTCGCGGCCATCGGGAACGGACGTGATCTACTTGCGCGACGATTCCGTTCTGTTCGGCGAGTTGAACGAGATTTCCGAGGATGGGAACGCCGTGCTCACAACGACGTATACGGATACTAAGAAAGTGCCTGTATCCGCCGTGCGTGCAATGGAAATGCTGAATGGCTCGGGCCGAGTGAGCTTTACAGATGTTGACTGGGAATTCACGCGAGAGGCGCGGCCGCTGCAGCAGGCTCAGGGACGCGTTGAGATTTCAGATCCGATCAGCATGCGGCATCCGAAGCTTGAGCACTGCGGCTAGGTGAGTTTC
>CAYQMZ010000639.1:0-5002 GCA_964418725.1 uncultured Pirellulaceae bacterium | reverse complement strand
TTCCTCGATCCAAACGCTAGGTGTCTTTCCTCTCGATGCCAACAACACGCAATTCCGAGTCAACTTCACACCTCAAACGGTGGACCAAACTTACGAGTTACGGCTAAGCCCAAATATCACGGACGCTGCCGGAAACCCGCTGAACCAAAATAACAACGGCGTAAATGGAGAGGCATCTGATCAGTATGTTCAAAGCATTGACGTTTCGCGCAAGCCACTCCAAATCGTCAGTCAAACGCCATCAGGTACGCTCAACGGTGCACTCGAGTCACTCGAAGTTGCATTCAACTTTGCAATCGACGAGGGAAGCTTTTCAACAGACGACGTGCGTGTCGTCGGCCCCGGTGGACGAGTCACCACGACATCGATCGACCGGATCGATGCGACGCGTTACCGAATCAATTTCGAGCGAACCACGGCGGACGGCGATTATGACATCATCATCGGCCCGAACATCACGGACCAAGCCGGCACTGCAATGGACAGCGATCAAGACGCTGTGCCGGGCGAACTAGCAGATCGGTACTCAGGCTCGCTGACAGTTGCTGGCGGAGGTCCGTTCATCGGCAACGCAAGCATTAGCGGCTCAGTCCCCGCACCCGTCTCCGAGATCGAAGTCACCTTCAGCGAGCCCATTCGCCTGAGCACATTCACAGCGGAAGATGTACGCCTCCAGGGCCCCGAGGGTCCGCTCGACGTTAACTCCATCGAACTCGTCGAGGATTCAACCTTTCGCGTTACGTTCGAACCGATTACCGACGCCGGCAATTATTCACTCGAAATCGGCCCCAACGTTGCAGATTTCGCCGGCACACAAATGGATCAAGACCGCGATGGCGAGGCAGGAACGGTGGACGACGTTTTCGTCACAGCCTTCTCCATTGACGACGGTGGACCACGCGTCGTCTCAACGACACTGCCTGAATCGTTGAAGGAGCCAATTCGCAATTTCGAGTTATCGTTCGATGAGGAAATCGACCCGGAGTCTCTATCCAACGATGACGTACGACTGATCGGTCCCGATGGGCCAGTGAATGTGTCGGTCGCGTTCGTTGGGGACTCACGCAATGTTGTGCGTTTGAGTGGATTCAATCTAACAACGCCGGGTGATTACACGTTTTCGATCGGCCCCAATCTCACCGACTTGACCGGCAACGCCATGAATCAAGACGGCGATGCAACGTTTGGTGAATCGGATGACGATCAGTTCACGGTGACATTTCCGCTGTCTCCAGCCGACTTAGTGCCCTCCAACGTGCTCGCACCAGAGGCCGTGAACAACGGTGAAGAGATCTCGATCACATGGACGGTCGAAAACACAGGCAACGCGGTCATCGAGTCAACTCAAGACCGCGTCGTGCTTTCCCGTGACGATGTACAGGGCAATGCCGACGACATCGACCTGGGAATCTTCGTTCGAAACATGCCGCTTGCCGCCGGCGAGAGTTACGAAGGTTCGCTCGTCACCTCGATTCCGTTTGGTATCGATGGCGAGTTCCGAATCGTTGTCTTCGCGGATAACAATCGGCAGATTTTCGAACTCGACGAAAACAACAACCAAGCCAGCACTCCGCTGGTTGTCGGATTTACCAAACCGCCCGCGGATCTAATCCTTGACGGCGTTCAGGTCAGCGAGACGGGATCGACAGGTAATCCGATCGACGTCATTTGGCGCGTACGCAACGACGGAACCGCCGTGACCGACGTGGACTCGTGGACCGATCGTGTCTTTATCAGTAGCGACCCGATCCGCAACGGAAACGACCAGCGACTTGGCGATATCGTTCGCACTGGCGCACTCGAACCCGACGCGTCTTACACCGTCAACGAATCACTCATTGTGCCGGCCAATCTTACGCCGGGTGAGTACTTCGTGATTGTGGAAACAGACATTTCAAACGAACTGTCCGAACCCGCGGCTGAGAACAACAACGTCATCGTCAGTGAAGCGATCACAATCACGGTCGCACCGCTGCCTGATCTTGCTGCTACAAACGTAGGTGTAGCGGAAGGCCAGACGCCGACCAGCGGAGAAACGTTCACGCTCGAGTGGTCCATCGAGAACAATGGCCAGGCCACAGCCACCGGTTCGTGGACGGATACCGTCTATCTTTCCTCGGATGACCAGTTCGACAAGACCGACACACTGCTGGGTGAGTCGCCCGTAGATTCCGGTAGTGTTGCAGTCGGTGAGTCGCTCACCCGGCAGCTTGATGTCCTGCTTCCAGAAGGCCTATCGGGAGATCAGTACTTCATCGTGGTACCCGATGCGAACAATGACGTTCGCGAGGGTGACGGCGAAGACAACGGGATCGGCATCAGCGAGGCGACGGAAGTGGCTTTGTTCCCGTACGCTGATCTTACGGTCACCTCGGTCATTGCTCCAGAACTGATCATCGGTGACCCCGTAGATCTCACGGTGACGTGGACCGTCGAGAACGCGGGCGATGGGCCCGGCCGAGCCCGTGAATGGACCGACCGCGTGATCCTTTCTAGGAACGAGACGCTTGGCGATCGAGACGACTTAGTGCTCGGCGAATTCACACACGTTGGTCAGGTACCCGTCGGATCCAGTTACGACCGCACCGAGATCATTCCGCTTGCGAACGCCACCAACGGTCGTTTCTATTTATTCGTCGAGACGGATGTGGACGGTCAAGTCTTTGAGCTGGAAGACAACGAGCCAAATGCAGGCACGCCGGATCATCCGGTAGACGTCACAACGCGAGCTTACAGCGATTTGGTCGTTGAATCAGTCACCACCAACGGCGTTCCGACATCAGGGCAGACGCTGGAAGTAACGTGGCAAGTCGCCAACCGTGGAATCTCGACAACCGACACCGACACTTGGAATGACCTTGTCTACATCAGTCCCGATCCCACTGGAAGAACCGGCCTTCGATTGATTGGCAGCACAGTGCACGGCGGAGCAATCGCAGTCGACGATTCGTACACGCGCACGGCGGAAGTGACATTGCCTCGCGACGCCGATGGCGAGAACTACATCTTCGTTCGCACCACCGGACCTTACGAGTTCATCTACGGCGGCAACGATGAGTTCGGTCGCAACCAAGGTCGCAGTGATCAGGTGGACGTGATCTTTATTCCACCTCCACCGACAAACCTTCGCGTTACCGAGATTTCGCTGGGCGGACTGACGGAAGCACTGGATGGCACGCAAGTCGAAGTCACTTGGACGGTGCGAAACGACGGCCCCGAGGACACCGAGACCGGCTGGACCGATCGTCTGTTCTTGCAAAGCACGTCTTCTGACGAAACCTATCAATTCGGTCGATTTGCGTTTGACGACTTCATTCGCGCGGGGCAAACGGTCACGAGAACGGAGCTAGTGACGCTACCGCGGACTGCGGGACTCTTCCGATTCTTCGTGGAAACTGATAACCGATCGCAGATCATCGAAACCAACGAGGCCGACAACGTAAGTTTTTCGGATACGTTCAACATCAGCTTGAAGCCACGTGCGGATTTGCGAGTCACCAACGTAACCGCACCGGAAACGGTTACGGCCGGCACGATCATTGACGTATCGTTCATTGTTTCCAATCTAGGTACAGCCGATACGCCTTCCGGCGGCAGTCGCTGGACCGACCGTGTCTATCTGTCTTCGTCCGCAACAAGCCTGTCGGGTGCCGTACTTCTCAAGAACGAGGACTTGGCAAAGGGCGGCAACATTCAGAATGGAGCCGCGCTCGGATTCATCGGTTCAACGTCAGGCCAACCGACTGAATATCGAACTGAACAAACTTTCGCGATCCCTCGTGGGCTTTCCGGCAACTGGTTCGTCGTCGTCCGAACGGACTTTTTCAACCAAGTCGACGAATTCCAAACCGTCGGCGTCGACAACAATTTCCTCGCGACGGCCATTGCCATCGACGCAATACCAGTGCCGCTGCCGGATCTTGTCGTCGATCAGATCAATGGTCCCGGTGATACGTTCGACGATTCGTCGATCACGGTACGGTACAAGGTCACCAACAACGGCGTCGGCCCAACCAATCCCGGGGCGTGGACCGACCAGATTTGGCTCACCCTAGCCGAAGACGGCCCGAATGGCCCACGTGGCGATCGCTTCATAGGAACGTATCGACATAACGGCGTTTTAGAAGTCGGCGATTCCTATGAGGCCGATGCCACGATCAATATCCCCAAGGGGCTCACGGGTCAGTACTTCCTCACGGTTTACGCGGATGGATATCGTCGCGTCACGGAAGCGGCGTTCGAAAACAACGTAAACCCAAATGCTCCAAACGACCTGGAAGGCAGCAACTTCCTCTCAACGCCGATCAACGTTTTGCTCACGCCGCCAGCGGACTTGCAAGTGACGAAAGTCGAAGCCGATCCGGTCGGCAAAGGAGACGAGACTTTCAGTGTCACCTGGGAAGTCACGAACAACGGCACAGCTGCCACGGACCTCGACGCGTGGGCAGACGCAATTTATCTGTCCGACGACAACGTTCGATCCGGCGACGACCAACTTGTTTTCGCATTACCTCACAGCGGTCGTCTCCAAATCGGCGAATCCTACGAGCACACTGCAGAGTTCACGTTGCCGCCGTCGGCCGAAGGCAAGTTCATTCTGGTCGAAACCAACGTTCGTCCGAACATCGCGTTGACGAACAACGACAAGTTCTTGGATGAAGTGCAGGCGGTGCTTTCTCGTATCGAGGACGCAACCGGCAAGGCGCTCGGCGAGATCAAGCTCAGCGATCTCAAGCAGTTCAGCCAAACTGAACTCCGCGCGATCCTGGCTGGCCCCTCGGGTGGCAGTCCTTCCCAAGTCTACGAGGGGCCATTCACGGACAACAACGTTGGAGTTGCTCCTACGGATGTCACCGACGCAATCTCGGATCTCGCAGTGACCAGCGTTGCGGCGACGCCGTCCAGCAAGTCGGGCGAACCGATCGATGTCACCTGGACCGTTCGCAACGAAGGCGACTCTCCGACATCCGCGGAAACGACGTCGCTGTTCCAGTACGTTTTC
>CAYQMZ010000638.1:0-5006 GCA_964418725.1 uncultured Pirellulaceae bacterium | reverse complement strand
TGGGTGTTCCCTTCGCGCAAAATAAGGTCACCACGACACAGCTGTCGATTCTGTTAGGGCTGTTTGCCTTCGGTACCGGTAAGGCCGCGTTGATGCCGTTTCATCGCTGGTTACCTGCAGCAATGGTCGCGCCGACACCCGTGAGTGCTCTGTTGCACGCAGTTGCCGTCGTGAAAGTGGGCGTATTCACGATCATGAAGGTCGCCGTCTACATCTTCGGTATCGACCTGCTGCAGCAAAGTGGAATCAGTGTCTGGCTGATGTATGTCGCCAGCTTCACGATTTTGTGTGCGTCGGTTGTGGCGATGACGAAAGACAATCTGAAGGCACGCTTGGCTTATTCGACGATCAGCCAGCTCTCCTATATCGTCCTCGGGGCGTCGCTTGCTAATCCGGCAGCGATATTGGGCGGCAGTATTCATATCGTGATGCACGCGGTTGGAAAGATTACGCTATTCTTCTGCGCCGGCGCGATTTATGTGGCCCACCATAAAACGAACATCAGTCAGATGCGGGGGCTTGGTCGAAGTATGCCGTTCACTATGGCCGCGTTTCTGTTGGGGTCGCTTAGTATCATCGGACTGCCACCCTTTGGTGGTTCGTGGAGTAAGTGGCTGCTGGCGATGGGTGCCGCCGAGACGAAACATCCGTGGTTGATGGCTGTTCTGATGATCAGCTCGCTGTTGAACATCGCCTACCTATTGCCGATTTCGATTCAGGCCTTTTTCTCGCCAGCCGGTGATGCTGGGCAGCATCGTCAGCCGGACTCGGACGGAGGGGAAGGGAGGCATGCTGGCCACGAAGAAAAAGTGCTCGGCATCCACGAGGCACCGGCGATGTGCGTTGTGCCATTGCTGCTAACTGCTGTCGGCGGCATCGTGCTCTTCTGTTTCGCTGATCACATCTACCAAGTCTTGGAACCAATTACGGGGCCGGCGACGTGAGTTCGAAAGAACCAACAGAGATTCGCATCGGAAGTGTGGACGGTCGGCAGTTGCTAGTCGGCGCCGTCGTTGTTTGCGTGCTAACAGGAATTGCGGATGTCTACCACTTGCTGTCCCACGATTGGCATCCGCACATCAAGTACGAGAGTTGGTTTAACTTTTACGGATTCTTTGCTCTCTTGATTACCGTTGGGTGCGTCTGGGCCGCTAGATTCGTGCGTCCGTTCATAGGCCGGAAGGAGGACTACTATGCTGAGTAACCTGCCTCCCGGCACATTGATCTTAGTTGGTGCTTTGCTCGTTGCGTTCTTGCATGGTCGCCTTCGCCGAGTTTGGGTCGTGCTGATTCCCGTTGTCAGCTTCCTGCACTTGTTGTTCTGTCACGACGCCGGCCATCTAGTGACGACGGAATTCTTTGGTCAGCAGCTCACGCCGATTCGCGTTGACCGGCTTAGCTTGATCTGGGGATACGTGTTTCACATCGCAGCGATCTTGGCGTCCGTTTATGCGTGGCGCGTCAAAAATCGATTGCAAGACTGCGTTGCGATGCTCTATGTGGGGTCGTCCATAGGAGCGGTGTTTGCTGGCGATTTGCTAACCCTGTTCGTGTATTGGGAAATAACGGCGATCACTTCTGTGTTCCTGATCTTCGCCAATCGCAGTGGGGAGTACGCTGCGGAAACGCAGTCTTGCGGCATGCGGTACGTAACGATGCATGTCGGCTCGGGAGTGCTGGTGCTGTCAGGCGCGCTGTTGATTCTGCAAGAGAAAGGCAGTTTGGCTTTCGGCGGAATCAATGAAGTGGGCATGTTTCATGACTTGGCCAGTTGGGGAAGTTTTTGGCTGTTGCTTGGATTTGGTATCAAGGCAGCGTTTCCTCTGGTGCACAGTTGGTTGCCCGATGCGTATCCAAAATCGACGATCACAGGCACTGTTTACTTGAGCGCCTTCACGACAAAGATGGCCATCTATGCGTTGGCTCGAGGCTTTGCCGGCGCGGAAGTACTGCTGACGATTGGTGGGATCATGGCGTTGTTCCCGTTGGTCCACGCTCTACTAGCTGACGATATGCGTCAGACGTTGTCGCACGTGCTGAACAATCAATTGGGCTTCATGGTGGCTGGTATCGGTGTTGGAACCGACATGGCGATCAATGGAGTCGCAGCCCAAGCGTTTGCCCATGTGATTTACAAGGGTCTGTTGTTTATGGCCATCGGTGCTGTGATGCAGCAAGTTGGTTCCGCACGGCAGTCGAAGTTGGGAGGTTTGGCCAGCTTGATGCCGTGGACTTGTGGTTGCTGTCTGGTGGGGGCATTCTCGGTATTTCCGTTGAACTGTGGCTTCGTGACTAAGTCACTGGTGCTCAGTTCCGTTGCTGAGCACCATCATGATTTCGTATGGTTGGCCTTAGTCGCTGGCGCTGTTGGAGCCTTTCTGGTCGCAGGACTCAAGGTGCCTTACTTCACATTTTTCGGGACCACAGCACGTGATCAACAATCAACGGCGAGAGTGAAACCTGCTCCAACACACATGCGAGTCGCCATGGTGACGTCGGCAGCCATCTGTTTGTTGATCGGCTGCGCACCGGGGCTGTTGTATCGCCAACTGCCATTCCCGTGTGACTATCATCCGTACACGATTTCACATGTCGTTCAGCAACTACAGTTACTCAGTTTCACTGGACTGGCGTTCCTGCTTCTGTTGCGATTTGGTCTATATCCAATGCCAGTGACTGGGCAGTTGCTTGATGTCGATTGGTTTTACCGTGGTCCCATTTACCGTTTGGCGTGCAGCGCGGGAGCATTCATCGAGAAGCACGATCCGTTGGCGAGTTTGGTGGCAAGCGTTGCCAAGACATCGCCATGGTTTTCTCATCAGTCCAGCGAAGCAGGGCTGATGGGGCGAACGATTTCAACCAACACAATGGCGGTGATGGCCGTACTGCTTTTGGCTGTCTACCTGCTGATTTACTTCTAAATCTTGTTCTCAACCTGAGCACATTTCTGTGTGATGCATCGCACTGACGTTCGTTTGGCATCGATGAGCTGAGTGGCTGGCCACGCTCGTTTTGGCAAACAGTCCTTGGCGGAACGTTAAGGGACAAAGTCGCTTTCTTGCTGTTTAGTCACAAAGGGGGTAGGTGTCGCTCCGGACAGGCGTTTCAGGTTGGAAACGCCAGCTTGACACTATGGTTTCCCGCGAAAATAGTGCGCTTCGGTCACACTCTTCTGCGGGAATACTCCAATGCTTCGATCATCGCCAAAGTCACTTCGTTTTAGAAACAAGAACGTACAAGTTGAGTCGCTCGAAGAGCGCATTGTGCTGACTGGAAACTTGGATCTTGGTTTCGGAACTTCCGGCAACGGGTTCGCTGTGAGCAACGTGGTGAACCCTCCGGCGACGGATCCAGCGAGTCCTGGTTTAGCGTTCGATGTTGATTCCAATGGCGCAATTTGGGTCGCCGGAACATCCGCCAACAGCACCTCGTTCGAAGTACAGCGATTCACGGCAGATGGGGTTGCCGACGGGTCGTTCAGCATTGATACCTCATCAGCCGTGACGCCTGCTGTTGATTTGGAAGCGCTAGGTCTGATCGTCGACCAGGCTGATCGCGTCCTGCTGATCGGTCAGTTGCAGACAGATGCTATTTCGGACCAAACTCTGGTTGTCGCCAGACTGAATTCCGACGGAACGCAGGACATGTCGTACGGCGTCGGTGGCTTCTTCCAAATGGAGTTTGGTCTTACCACCGACTACATGTTCGACGTTGACTCGATGGGGCGGCTGGTGTTTGGAGAACGCCTTGATGAAGGAACCATTTCGACGTCACCGGAATTATACCGTATCGACGCTGCCGGGCAGTTGGACACCGGATTCGCGGGCGACGGAAGCCTCAGTGTAAATATGCCATTGTTGCTGAATATCGCGGTAGGCCCTGGTGATACAGTGATCGTCTCTGGTGCGGACGATACGTCGTTTGGTGGTGATGTCCTGATTTCTAAGTTTGACTCGTCTGGAGCGTTGGTCAACGGATTTGGAACTGGCGGAGTGTATTCCTACAACACTCAATTCGCCGCGACTTACCCAAACGAGTTCGAATTGACCAAGTCTCTTTCCGTTTCGGATAGCGGGGAAGTCTTTGTTTCAGGGCAGGTAATTGCCGCACCAATATTTGCACCTGGGCTGCCTTTGGTCGATGCTGCGTCGAACTACATTCTGAAGCTTGATGCCAATGGGGCTCCAGCGACTGGCTTTGGTGTTGGCGGTGTCGTGACGACATTCTCGTTCGAAGGAGATTCTGCCACCAACGACGATTTGGTCGAGTTGGAAGCTTCGCTTGGGCTGAGCCTAAATCCGCGACAGGTGGAGTTGGCAGACGACGGCTCAGTCCTATTCATCGATCTGAAGAACCTTCAGTCAACGATGTCGGATACGCGTTACATGGATGTCGCGATTTCGAAATTGAATGCGGACGGCAGTGTTGATAACGCATTCGGGACTGCTGGCGAGTTCCTAACCGCCTATCAAAATTCGCCCACAGATCGACTGGATCAACGCTTCTTTGACATTGCTTTGCAGCCTAATGGCGACATCATCGGCGCGAAGTTCGACAGCAGTTATCAGATTCAGCTTTTCCGGCTAACGGATTCTGAGCCCGTTGATGACGAGCCAGAGGTCGTGGATGGCGTGTTGATCGTACCTGCGACAGATGGAGACGACGTAATTACGGTAGACGTGGTTGGCGGCAACATTGAAGTCACCACGAATGGCGAAACAACGACATTCCCGGTTGGCACCGTGGACAGCATTTCGATCGTGGGTGGGGACGGTGATGACAACATCCAACTCACAAACCGAGTCACAGCTCCGGCGCGTTTGGAAGGTGGCGCCGGAAACGACATCCTGCGAGGTGGTGGCGGTGACGACACGATCCTGGGCGGAAGCGGAGACGATGATCTGCGAGGCCGACGTGGCGACGACATCATCATTGGTGGTGAAGGTGACGACACCCAGCGTGGCGGACGAGGCGACGACTTTTTGATCGGAGGCGTTGGCGTAGAT
>CAYQMZ010000637.1:0-5008 GCA_964418725.1 uncultured Pirellulaceae bacterium | reverse complement strand
GGCCCATCCAGGGCGTCGTGCGGCTGGGGCCAGCGGGCAGTCCGCCGACGATTAGTGACGCACAAGTATTCGCGTCATTGTGTTTGGCATCCTTCGGCCGGTCGGCCGTGAACCAACGAAATAAGAAATCAAAGATTCATGGTTCTCGAAGACAAAGAAATCACCCCATTTTTTGAGTGGCTCCCAGGCGGCCTTTTTCTGCTGGGGGTTGTACTGCTAATCCTCGTCCTGGGCGGGATCTTTCTCGGATACTTGGTCTCCGTGATGCGATACGGGCCGGCCGTAGCGTTCTCTCGCGTGATCTCAGCGATCTCGACCGGAATCAAAGAGCTCTTTGAGATCTCACCGCGTCGAATCATTGCAATGACGACGCTCGCATTTCGCGAAGCGATCCGTCGAAAGGTCTTGGTTGTCTTTGGCGTCTTTATGGCGATCCTGCTGTTTGCTGGATGGTTTTTGGACTCCGGGGCCGATCATCCAGCCCGCCTGTACTTGAGTTTCGTGCTGACGGCCACGAACTACTTGATCATGATGCTGGCTGTCTTCCTAAGCACATTCAGTCTGCCCAACGACGTCAAGACGAAGACTATCTATACCGTTGTGACGAAACCGGTGCGGCCTTGGGAAATCATTCTTGGGCGTATCTTTGGGTTCGTCGCGATCGGCACGCTGCTGCTGGTGATCATGGGATTGTTCAGCTACGTGTTCGTTGTTCGTGGGCTCAGTCACTCGCACTCCGTCGACCAAATCAGCAATACGGAACTGGATGACGGCCGCACGATTCGCGAGGGCCAGACCACGCTAAACAATCGTCACCGGCATGATGTTGTTATTACGGAAGACGGCGTTCGAATCGAATCCAACCACGATCACTCGCACTCGGTGTTTTTCACGGACGCCGACCAGAGTGAAGAGAACATTGAACTCGGCTCCGGCGAAGGTGACCTGCAAGCTCGTGTTCCGAAGTACGGCAAGCTGAGATTCCTCGATCGAGAAGGAAAGCTTGTCGACAAAGGCGTCAACGTGGGCAACGAGTGGGGCTACCGCAGCTACATCGAGGGCGGCACACTGGCGACGGCGATTTGGACCTTTGAAGGACTCAAGCTCGCGGACTTCACGGATGGTGTGCCACTGGAAATGATCATCCGAGTATTCCGGACCTATAAAGGTGACATTGAACGCGGGATTACTGGGACCATTCAGGTCGTGGAGGCTGTCGATACGAAGCCAGGCGAAATTCCAAAGCCGATTGAACAACGAAATCGTTACGAGATCGACGGCTTCACAGCTCGTGAATTCACTGCCGATCAATACGTGATTCCGTTTAAGGGCAAAGGCTACCGCCCCGACGGCACATTGGTTCCAGAGATGTTGTTATTTGAAGATCTGGTTTCCGAAGACGGTAAGCTGGAAATCTGGATTCAGTGTAGCGAGCGAGCTCAGTACTACGGTGTTGCACAAGGCGACGTTTATGTGCGGTCGGCTGACGGCTACTTTGCAAGCAACTTCTTTAAAGGGTTCTTGGGCATCTGGTTTCAGATGGTCATCGTGACCGCCTTCGCTGTCATGTTTAGTACGTTCCTCAATGGTGCGGTTGCGATGCTGGCCACGGTTGCAGCGATCTGCCTGGGGTACTTCGCTAACTTCGTGATGGGCATCTACACCGGCGAAGTTGAAGGTGGCGGTCCCAGCGAAGCCATGGTCCGGATGTTTACCCAGAAGAACGTGATTCTTGAACTGGAACCGGGTGTAACGAAGAGCGTCATTAAGGGTTTCGACTTCGTCTCGACGATGGTCATGGCAGGGATCTGCTCGCTGTTGCCCGATTACGGCGGCTTCAACACATCCGATTTTGTTGCCTACGGATTTGATATTCAAAACAGCATCGTGTTGCGACACTTCGTTACAACGATTGCTTACGTCGGTGTGCTAACCACTATCGGCTACTTCTTCTTGAAAACGCGTGAGATCGCGGCATGAAAAATAAAGCACTTAATCGCAAAGTCATTTACCTAGTGCTCATGGCGGCGGCCTTGGTGCCACTGTATGGGCTGAGTGCGCCGTCGTTCCTCAATAAATCGGGCGAACGAAGCGAAGGTGGCTGGCTGACACAGTTGCGTGATCAGCATGGGCTTTCCCAGGCGAACTTGGGCGAAATTGACCCAGCCAGTGAGTCCATGAAACTCGCAACGCTGGGGATGCGTGGTGTTGCTGCGAATCTGCTCTGGGAACGTGCGAACGAGTACAAGAAGAAAGAAGAGTGGGACAACCTGCGGGCGACTCTAAACCAAATTGCCAAACTGCAGCCCAACTTCATTTCGGTTTGGCAGTTCCAGGCATGGAACTTGTCTTACAACGTTTCTGTTGAGTTCGACAACTACGAGCACCGTTATCACTGGGTGAAGAAGGGGATCGATTTTCTTCAGCAGGGGATTCGCTACAACCGCAACGAACCACGTTTGTTGTGGGACCTTGGTTGGTTCTTTGGTCACAAGTTTGGGCGTTCCGATGAATACGTTCAGTTCCGTCGAAAGTATCGCGATGACGAAGACTTTCACGATTCGCTGGAAGGACAAATCGATGTGGAAGAATCCCGTGGTTGGGACGACAAACCGGACAACTGGCTGACGGCCTATCAATGGTTCTCGCAAGCCCAAGATGTGGTGGACCAGAAAGCGGTTCCCATTCGTGGAAAGAACCCGTTGGTGTTCCACTCAGATTCTGGCAAGTCGCTGATTCGATACGCGGATGCCATCGAAAACGAAGGCATCTTTGGCGAGAAGGCACAATCGGCATGGGAGCGAGCCGGCAATCGTTGGAATGACTACGGCAAGCGAGATATCCCAACGTCCAGAGGGTTCAAGATCAATTTGAATGCGGGCGAGGAGTGGGATGAAAAGATTGGTGCTCTCGGTCGTGAAATGGAGTCACTGGCTCCGGGAGCCCGAGAAAAAATCGAGAGTCAGCGTCTGGCACAGCTGACTGCTGCCGAGAAAAAACTGCTGGATGCCGATCGTGCAGAGTTGGACGCTGAGGATTACGAAAAGGTGTTGCAGCTTGACGATAGGCTGCGCATCAAGAGCGAAGACATCATCGATGCGATTGAAGATCCCGATAAGAAGCGGCGAGCTCGAAAGATTGCGAAGGATATCATTGTCGCCAACAACTACTCGACGATGATTCGGCGTTATCGAGACGTGGTCAACTTCGTCTATTGGAAGACTCGCTGTGAAGTTGAACAGCAGGATCGAGCGATCGAAGCCCGGAAGTATCTGTGGGATGCCAACGAAAAGTACGAAGAAGCAGACTTGCTTGGCGCTTTGGAAGATTACGACAAGTCGTGGGAACGCTGGGCCAGTATCCACAATGAATTCACGGTCCTTGCGGAAGACGTTACGGCAGAGGACTTGGTTGAGCAAATTAAGCGATACCGAAACTTGCTTGGTCAACTCGACCGCGATTTCCCGCCTCCGAACTTCCCAATGCTAAAGTTGGTCGCCAACTACCCGGATGAATTCGGCTACACGCGTGATGAAGCGAAAGTCTTGATGGCTGAAGCTGAAGCACAGTTGGCATCAAAACAGGGTGCTGGCATCGGAGACGTGCCGGCGGATGAACCGAACGTCACAGCGGATGATGATCCTGCTACCGACAAACCAGATGCAGAGGATGTGTCCGAAGAGAAGAATGGCGTGGCCGAGGATGCTGATGAAGCAGACGCGGAGGACGAGGCCGAAAACGCGAATTTGCTGGATCTAACTCCTGCAAATGGTTCTGCCACGGAGGCCGACTCATCACAGACGGACGCTGCGTCCAACGAAACCTCGTTGCTGAATGCAGCTGTCGAGCTTTATCAGCAAGCCGACCTAGCGGGCGCAAAAGCGAAGTTCGAAGAAGGGTTCCGGTCGCTGTCGCTTTCTGAGCAACCCGCGGACGCGGATATCTCAAGTCTTGTGAGCCAGATTCGGCAATATCGAATCTTGCTTGGGCAGTTGGACGAATCGTTTCCGCCAGCGGACTTCCCACTTGGGGATTTCGTCAAACAGTACGCGGAAGATTTCGGTTACACCAGCGACGAAGCGGCCGAAATATTTTCGAAATAGGGGTCGTAGCGGTAGGTTCTGCGATTTCGTCGTGGTGGTTTAATCATCCTGAGACGCACTCGGCACAGGTCATGGCCTTCTAATGGTGATGTCGCAGAGTGGCAGGCAGCGGCGAACATCGAGATTCATTGCCCGCGCGGTGTTGATTGCGTTTGCAGCCTTGTTGGGTTTTGCGGGGACGCAGTGGCTGGCCACCGACCTTTCGGTGCTGTACCCGAGAAGCTTTAGCCCCGACGGCAGCAAGTTCTTGCTGCTCGAGTCACTCGACAACAGCAACTCGTTACGCAGCGTAACGATCCGACACGCGGGGACAGGCGAGGTCATTCGGGATCTGTCGAAGTTTCAATGGATTCATGGTTGGAATATCGCTTGGTCTCCGGACGGAACGCACGTCGCCGGCGTCGCCAGAACGGCTGATCGTCGTGACTATCGGATCATCAATGTGCAAGCTGAACCAGAGGTCCGTTTGGTTGCGGAATACCCTTTCGACCACGAGGGGCGGCTGCAGCATTTGGCACTGAGTGAGGACAATGAAGTTCTACTGTTGCACTATTCGGTGGATGGCAGTTGTCGGCTGGAGTTCCGTCGCAAGAAGAACGTCGCAGCCAGATTTGAGTTCGGGAGCGACGAATCTCCCCAGTTCATTCAGTCGCGCAACGGGTTGGTTCAGTTACGGTTGTTTCCTCGACCAACTGGTTTCAGTCCGGCAGGAGACCCGCTTGGAGACTTTCAAGTTACAGATGGCACAACGCCTGTCTTGTTGACGCTAGATGCGAAAACGGGCGAACAGGTCGACAAACTAGCGGGACCATACCGCGGCATCGAAGGCGATCTGAATTACGTAGTTCGGCAAAACAAGGTTTCTTCGACGATCTGCAAAGCCGAGCAACTGGAACAAGGAATCA
>CAYQMZ010000636.1:3747-5014 GCA_964418725.1 uncultured Pirellulaceae bacterium | reverse complement strand
GCGGTCCAACTCTTGTTTTGTCCGGTAGGAACCGGACCTACGAATCAAACGAATTAATGAATCACGACACCAGGTCTCAGCACGCATCCCATCACGTGGATCGATTTGGCCCCTCGCTTTGAAAGTACTCTTGGCCGGATCGCTACTGCGATACCAGCTTGGCGGCTATTTGAGATACCGCTTTAGGAACTTGCCGGTATGTGACTTCTTCGACTTTGCTACCTTCTCTGGCGTTCCACTGGTCAAGACTTTGCCACCCTTATGACCACCTTCCGGTCCAAGGTCGACCACGTAATCTGCAGTCTTAATCACATCAAGGTTGTGCTCGATAACCAGTACCGTATGTCCTTGGTCGACAAGACGATTGAGGCTGGACAGCAATCGCTCGATGTCGGCGAAATGAAGACCCGTTGTGGGTTCATCTAGGATGTAGAGGTTGTGCTTTCCTCGCTTCAGTTTCCCCAACTCCGACGCCAACTTAACACGCTGCGCTTCGCCGCCAGACAAGATTGGCGATGGATGACCGAGGGTGATGTAACCAAGCCCCAATTCGTACAGCACGGAAAGCTTTCGTGCAATCGTCGCTTGATCGGCAAAGAACTCGACGCCCTCCTCAACCGACGTATCCAACACTTCCGCTATGTTTTTGCCTTTGTAGGTGACGTCCAGTGTCTCTTGCTTGTATCGCTGCCCCTTACAGGTCGGGCACGTAACTTCGACGTCAGGCATGAACGAAAGCTTGGTGACAATCGTCCCCTCCCCGCTACATTCTTCGCAGCGCCCGCCTTTGACATTGAAACTAAACTGAGATGTCTTGAAGCCTCGTTTCTTTGCTTCATCGGTAGCCGCGAAGAGCGATCGAATGTTGTCATAGAAGCCGATATACGTCGCGGGATTCGAACGGGGCGAGCGGCCGATTGGGGATTGATCGATGTTGATGACGTCGTCAATGAATTCATGTCCCAGCAACTCATCGTGATCCCCCGACAACACCCGACTGTCGTGCAAGATCGAGTAGAGCTTCTTGTATAACGTTTCGTGCACCAGGGAACTCTTGCCAGAGCCAGACGCTCCCGTCACGCAAACAAATTGCCCCAATGGAATGGTGACATCAACATTCTTAAGGTTGTTGTGACGTGCACCTTGAACCGTCAGCCAATTGGTCCCAGGTCGCCGTCGCTGTTCGGGAACAGTGACTTTTCGTTTCCCGCCCAGATACTGTCCCGTGATACTCTTTTTCGACGCGATGATCTTTGCCACGCTGCCC
>CAYQMZ010000636.1:0-3737 GCA_964418725.1 uncultured Pirellulaceae bacterium | reverse complement strand
GCCCTCAGCCACAACGTGGCCACCATGGATTCCGGGCCCAGGACCGATTTCAACCACATGGTCAGCTGCACGGATCGTGTCCTCGTCATGCTCGACAACAATCACCGTGTTGCCCAATTCCTTCAACCGACGAAGCGTCTCAATCATTTTGACGTTGTCTTTGGGATGTAAGCCAATGCTTGGCTCATCCAAGACATACAGCATGCCCATCAGACCAGATCCGATTTGCGTCGAGAGCCGAATCCGTTGTGCTTCGCCGCCGGACAACGTCCCAGATCGCCGGTTCAGATTAAGGTAGTCCAGACCAATCGATACAAGCAAATCCAAGCGAGTACTGACTTCCCGACGAATGATGTTGGTGACTTCCTTATGTTTCGCACCTGGCTTGATGGTCTTCAGATACTTTTGTAATTCGACCAAGTGCATTTCGCCAACGTCGTGCAAGTTGGCACCAGCAACCGTAACGAGCCGCCGTGTTCGTTTCAGTCGTGCTCCTTCACACTCGGGGCAGGCGTACTCCACCATGACCTTCTTCAGGTACGAATCCGTCCAATCGTTGGAACTTCCTTGTTTTCGATACCAGCGGTAACGATTCTCGATCTGGTGAATGAGCCCAGGAAAACGAATCAGTTTGCCTTCGTACTTTGTCCCTTGCTTGGCTCCCTTCGGAATAACGACCGGAATCTCTTTTCCCTTCGTACCGTACAAGAGGACGTCGATCGCTTTCTTGGGTAGTTTCTCATAGGGCACATCCAAGCTGAATTTGTAGGCCGACGAGAGTGTCGCCAACATGCGACCACCCCACGTGTTCTTGTCGCAATTCATTGCCTCCTTGATAAACGCACCTTCATTGAGCGTGCGCGAACGATCTGGCACGAGCAGTGGTGGATGCACTCGCATTGCGGTTCCGATTCCACCACACGTCTGGCATGCCCCCGTGGGATCGTTAAAGGAGAAGTTGCGGTAGTGCATGCTGCCGGCGACAATTTGGCACTTCTTACAGCCAAAGTCTTTGGCGAACTTCTGCAGCTTGGTTTTCGGCAACTTGCCAGTGACGTGAAAACTGAGCATCCCGTCACCCAGCTCCAGACCGTGCTCAAGCGACGCGATAACCTGCTTTTCGATGCCGCGTTCGATGACAAACGTGTCGACGACCGCGTCAATTTTGTAATCCTTTTCCTCGTCCAGCTTCAATTCGTCACCAAGATCAACTGGCTTACCGTCGATGCGAGCCTGCCGGTATCCGTTGGTTCGGATTTGGTCAATAAGATACTCGTAGTCTTCTCCAAAGATCTTGGAGACAGGCGCACGAACCTCCACTTCCGTACCGTCTGGCAAGGACAGCATTCGTTCGACCATTTGGTGTGTTGTTCGAACCGTCAGCTCTTGCTCACACCGTGGACAGTGTGGGACGCCGATTGAACTAAACAGCATTCGCAGGTAATCAGAGATGTCGGTCATCGTACCGACTGTCGATCGCGGGTTACTGCCGATCGTTTTCTGGTCGATCGAGACGACAGGAGAGAGCCCGTTCACGAAGTCAACGTCGGGCTTTTTCATCTGCCCGATGAAGCGTTTCGCGTAGGAGGACATCGAGGCGAGCAGTCGTCGCTGCCCTTCGCCGTAGATTGTGTCGAACGCAAACGAGGATTTTCCCGAGCCACTGACACCAGTCACGACAATCAGCGAATCGCGGGGCAGTTCGCAACTAATGTTACGAAGATTGTTTTCTCGGGCACCTTGGATTTCGATTGTTTTCCGCATCGTCTCCCTCGGCGGACACTGCGGTCAGAATCATCACCCTTAGCCAGCCTTTAGCTTGGCCATTTCAGCTCTTGCCTCTTCGATTTCCTTTTCGATCCCAGCGACTTCACCAGGTTCGTCTTCTTGCTGCTTTGCACCGGTGAGCTGAGCCTGAAGTTTTTCGAGTTTCTTACGAAGAACTTCGAGACGTTTCTTTGATTTTTTGTCGAGCGCCATAGAACTTTCTCCCTAAATTCTGTCCGCCTAATTTACTCCGTTTCTTAACGCGTCGCTACTGCCTTGCCATTCAACTCAAGGCGTCGAGAGAATAACACGACGTGATCTACTCTTCCGCATCGTCGGATTTCTCTAGCAGACGCGGCTCCCAAGAACGCAGATTCGTTTGAATCTGTTCCGCGGTCATTTGCACTGGCGGCAACATGTAGGTTTCGAGCAGCCGTTGCATTGATGCTTCGTGCTTGTCACTGACGGCACGGATTGTCTCTTCCATCGTCAGCAACCACGTAGGCACATCCAAACCGGCGCCACTGGGCTCGTTCATGAACGACTCAGCCTGCTGGCGAATGCGTTCGAATGCAGATTGCCGAGCTTGTTCGTCTTCGTGAAACATGGCCGGTTCAATCAGAGCACACAAGTAATCGATCATCAGCGGACGCATAAATCGTTCGCTGATGCGTTTCGAAATCGAAGGCAACTGCATCGCATACTTTTGTTGCAATTCCTTCAGCCGATTCATGTGGCTCTTGGATTCCGCCAGAATGCGTTCTTTCAAGCTTTGCCGCCAGCGTTGCGCCGTCTCTTCACAGCCGCGGTTCGCCAAGACCTGATGTGCGAGCACAATAGGCCGCAGGTTCCAAACCACGCGATCGTAGCTGACTCGCAGTCGCAGAAAGTCCAACAGCGTATACAGCAAGTCACCGCGATCTGACTGTGTCGTCGTACTGTTGTAGTCTCGGTACTCCGAATAGTTCTCGACAATGGCCTCTAGGATAAACGTCAACTGTTCCGAAAACTCTTTACGATTTGCTCCATGCTCCAGGGCATCAAGCACGTTTTGATAGTCCGGTTCTTCACGTTCCTCGATCATCCGCAGCCATGTTTCGACACCTTGGTGCAAAATGCCACGCAGGTTTCCAATGTTTAGGAAACGTTGTGTGAAGAGGTCGCGTCCATATTTTTGAATGAATTTCTCCAACGGCTTCCACAAGTCATCACTGAGCGCTTGCTCCAAAACGCTGAGCCGTAAGGTGCGACTATGGGCCAGCCAACTTCTTAGCAGTGGCTCCATCACGTCTTCTAGACTTGTCACCAACCAGTCATCGTCGAACGCATGCTCTGTTGGATTGTCTGGCGAGTTTACGTCAACCAATGCGTTGACGATGGATCGGCAGCCGACTTCGAAAAGGTCGTCGAATTCCGTGATCGCCCCAAAACCGACCGGGGTCAATTCCATTTCTCGGATCAACTCAAGCAGTTGATAGGTTTCCTTCAGCAACCCAAGCCGTGGCAACCAATAGAGCAGGTCTTGAATGAGATGCTGGCGAGCACGAACGGATGTGATTTCGCGTGGCGAGCCACCTCGATTTAAAGGAACGTAGAGAATCGGTTGCCCCTGCAAGCTTCCTCGCACGGTAGGCCACAGTTTCTCAGCCGACTTTGTATCCGCCCGCAAACACGCACGCAGCTTTTTGCCGGCGTTCAATTCATCATCGCCGAAGCCTTCCGGTTCGTGGCCATCCGAAACCTTCGCTGCTTCCGACGCATCAGCATTCGGCGATCCACCGATTAGTTCCTCGACATCAACATCGCTGGCCGCAGTCAGAAACCGCAAGCCTTCGGTCACGGACACTGTGGCGTTCATGATCTGATCCAGCAGTGAATCCCTGAGAAGCCGAAGCCTGTCGTAGTTGGCCATCGCCTCGGCATCGGCTCCGATTCGACCCAACTTGTACTGAGCAACGTCCACCGTGAGT
>CAYQMZ010000635.1:275-5020 GCA_964418725.1 uncultured Pirellulaceae bacterium | reverse complement strand
CACGTACGAAGGCCCGTGATCGCTCGGTTGCGACGGCTGTGCGATCGCTGCTCGACGCGATGCACTTGTCGCGACGTCGGCTCGATGACGAGATTTCACAACGAACCTTCGAGTCGTTTGTGAAGCAACTCGATCCGATGAAGGTTTACTTCTACCAGTCAGACATTGATGAGTTCAGTCGCAGTTCCCGCGTGCTTGACGATCAAGTCATGAATGGGGATCTGACATTCGCCTACACGGTTTTCAATCGCTTCCTACAGCGACTCGACGAACGCGTTGCATTAATCCCGACGCTGCTGGAAACCCAACACGATTTCGCCGTCGATGAGGACCTAGTGCGGGACCCCGATGTGGCCGTCTACCCAAAGACTCCCGCGGAGGCCCAAGACCGCTGGCGAAAACGCATCAAGTACGATCTGCTTCTACTGAAAGATGAAGAAGTTGAAGGCGACGAAGCAACCGACCGCCTAACAAGAAGATATCGGAGCTTCTCGAAACGCATGAAGCAGTACAAGCCAGACGATTTGCTGGAAATGTACCTGAGTGCTGTTACTACGAGCTACGACCCACACACCACATACATGTCGCCTACCACTTTGGAGAACTTCAACATTCAGATGAAGTTGAATCTGGAGGGAATCGGGGCAGCTTTGTCGCTGCAGGATGGCTACACCGTCGTCAGTAGAGTCATTCCTGGCGGCGCGGCGGATAAACAAGGCGAGCTCAAACCAGAAGATCGCATCACCAGCGTTGGTCAAGGCATCGACGAAACTGGTGAAGTCGTTGACGTCGTTGACATGCGTCTCAACGATGTCGTGCAACTGATCCGCGGCCCTAAAGGCACCACCGTTCGATTGGGCGTGGTCACCTCCGACGGCGAATCGAAGACAGTCAAAATCGTTCGCGATCGGATCGAGCTGAAAGACAGTGAAGCACGCGGCGAAGTCATCTCGAGCGATCAGCTTGGTGGCATGAAGAAAGCCAACGGCGCACCCTACCGCCTAGGTGTCATCAAACTGCCTAGCTTCTACATGGACATGGCGGGAGCTCGGCGTGGGTTCACCAACTACAAGAGCACGACGCGAGATGTTCGTCGGATTCTGGCCGACTTCAAACGCGAAGGCATCGACGCTGTTGTCTTGGACCTTCGCTTCAATGGTGGCGGTAGCCTTACTGAAGCGATCAACCTCACTGGACTCTTCATCGACACTGGGCCAGTTGTCCAGGTCAAGGATCCGCTGAACAACATCACCAAGTACGACGACACGGAACCTGGCACTGCGTGGGATGGTCCGCTGGCCGTCATTACTAACAAGTTCAGTGCTAGTGCCAGTGAAATCCTTGCTGGAGCCGTGCAAGATTACAAACGAGGCATCGTCATCGGCGATCGCACGACCCACGGTAAGGGCACCGTGCAGAGCCTGATGGATATCAGTGAAAAACTGTACGGCACACAGTTGCCGAAGAGCCGCATGCCAAACTACGGCGCGCTGAAGATCACCATGCAGCAGTTCTACCGTCCCAATGGCGATAGCACACAACGCCGAGGCGTCTTGGCTGACATTCCACTGCCGTCGACCACCAACGAAATGGACATCGGCGAGGCGGATTTGGACTATGCCGTCAAGTTCGACACCGTACCCATGGCGGAACACGCGGTTTACAACCAAGTGCGTGCAGACGTGATCAATCGGTTGAAATCGAACGTGCAGCAGCGAATCGCGACTTCGGACGACTTCAGCAAAGAACTCCAGCGAATCGAGCGTTACAAAGAGCAAAAGGCTCGCGACTACGTTTCGCTTAACGAAGAAGAATTCTTCGCACGACGCAAAGAGCTGAGTGCGGAGAAGGAAGACGAAGAGCGTCTCAAAGAGATCGAGGACAATGACGAGATGGTCATGGACCTTGAGGATTTCTACGACCGCGAAATCATGAACATCACGCTGGACTATGTCGGCATGCTGAGCAACGTTTCCGCTGTCGCCTCCGGCCGCTAGTTCGCATCGAAACGTTCTAACCAAAAGCGAAGGTGCTAACCTGCACCTTCGCTTTTTTTGTGCGCAGCGGCGTCGTTGCCGACCCGTGTCTACCGTCTATTCCGCCAGATTGATCGTGACTGGTGCATGGTCGGAGACGGTAATGCCAGCGGGACGATGGATGTGCGCGTCAATGAAGAGTTCCGCGCAACTGCGATTCCCTAACAGGTAGTCAATTCGCCATCCGCGATCTAGCTCGCGCGCCTTCCCTCGGTTCGACCACCAGGAGTACGGTCCGTCTCGATCTCCAAAATGCTCCCGCGCGAAGTCCGACCAGCCTGTCCCTAGCAACTTCCCAAACCATTCGCGTTCTTGTGGCAAAAAACCCGACGTCTTCTTGTTGCCGGTCGCATAGAAGATGTCTTGTTCGGTATGAGCAATGTTCAGGTCACCTCCGAGCACATAGGGCTCCTTGGACTTTGCCAACTTCTTCAACCACGGAAAGATCTGCTCCATCCAGTCTTCCTTGATCGCTTGCCTCTCCTCCCCGGATGAGCCTGAGGGTAAATAGGCGCAAATCAGGTTTACTTTCCCAACCTTCGCATGCACAATCCGGCCTTCCGTGTCCTCGGCCCCGTCGATACCTGTTCCAACTACTTTCATCGGTCGTCGCGACAAAATCGCCGTGCCCGCATAGCCTTTCTTTTCCGCTGGGTGCCAAACCGTCTCCCAGCCAATCGGCTCACGCCATTCTTCCGGAATCTGATCGGGGTTCGCTCGCACCTCCTGCAGCATCAGTACATCGGGGGCCAGCTGTGCCAAGTGGTCGGCGAAGCCCTTCTTGATGGCGGCTCTCAATCCATTCACGTTCCAGGTCGTAATTCTCAAAGCAAAATTCCTTAGTCGACGGCAGAGATGAGCCATAGGTTAGGCAAACGACCGCAACCGGCAAGATGACCACGAGATCTAGCGATGTGACACCAGTTTGACTTGCATTGCGTTCATCAGAATCTTATGGTGATGACTTACCTCGAGTGTGCTCCCTCACATCGCCAATGAACCCAACCTCACCGGCCGCATCACGTCACAGCACTTGCTGATGTGGACCGTCTTTGGTTTGGCAACTCAATCTCGTCCAACAGGTCAGTTCCTGCGCGTCTCCTTGTTTTACCAGGGTTGAATTCGCCGCATGACTGAATGGACGCACTCATTGGAGAGGAATCATGCGTCTTTTTCTTTCGACTGTACTTTGCGCGGTTCTTGCGACGACTCAACTGGTCCACGCTCAGGTAACCGCCACGCTCAATGACAACTTTCAGTTTGTTTTGAATGGCACCGGGGAAAAGCTCTCGGGTGTAGACATCCAATCACCACTCGGTGCCTTGGTCCCCGGCGAAAGTGCTCAACCGTTCACTTTCATGTTGTCCAATACGCCGAATCAAGTCACCTACGGCAACCTCGGAGCGACCACCACGATTGACGGAGCGGTGACCCTTGGAACCGGGTATGACCCTAGCGTAGGTGACGCCGACACAAAGGTTTTTGTGGGTATTGGATCCGAACCAATCCAAATTCCGTTTCTATCCGAGGCCTGTGAAACTTGCCCGCTGCCTCCATTGAGAGTCAGCGTAAACTCGGATCGCAACATCGTGGTAACAGGCCAAGGTCAACAAGTCTCTGAGTTGACCTTTCGAAGTCCGTCCGGCTCGCTAAGCACAACAGCTTCCGCCGCACCGTTCTCCGACGTAGTTACCAATTCCGCCAACGAAGTGACGCTTGCGTCACCTGGTGCGGCAGTAACAATCGACGGCGTTGCCGTACTAGGAACGGGCTGGAACGATCAGTTGTACAGCCGAGACATCGCATTTGAGTATCAGGAAATCGACGTCGAGGGGCAAACGGTACAGGTTGGACCATTCGATATACGAACAGGCAACTACGATTATCGTTTACCGAATTTCCCCACACTCGGCGTGCGTATTCGTGAAGACGACCACATCGTGGTAACTGGGTCAGGGCAACCGATTGAGACGTTCCGAATTTTGTCTGCCACGGACAGCCTGATTCCAGCGGAGTCGCCTGGGCCGTTCGACGCTTACGTGACCAACACGCCTGGTTTGGTTGAATTCCAGTTGGACCAGCCCATGATTGTGGACGGCGAATTCGTGCTGCCCACCAAATGGAATTGGGAAGCTCCCAAGACCATTTCCGTCAAATACGACCAAGTCGGAGAGCTACCGGCACGAACCGTCGGAGTCCCGGCATCAAGGTTTCCTGAAGTGCCCTTTGCGGGTCGGGAGCCGTTGCTGATCACGCTTGATGGCGATAACAATTTTGTGATCACAGGAATTGGGCAAGAAATTCACGGCATCGAATTCCTATCTCCTGCAGGCGGCCTACGAACCAGTGAGCAGGACTCGATCGCACCGTTCCCACTGATAATTTCCAATGATCCGGACAACATTGCCGTCGGTGTGTTAGGCAAGGTTGCCGTCGACGGATCGTTCGTCATGGACTTCGGACCAGCGGATCCATCGGCACTCGATGAAATCGAAATCAACGTTGGGTTTGGACCGTTCCCTACTCCGAATCCGGCGAACGTCGAATGTGACCGCTGCGAATACCCGGCTGTGGTCCTTAACGAAGACCGCGGCTTAGTGTTAGAGAATTTCCCGCAGCCAGTTAGCGAACTGAGATTTTCATCCAAATCCGGAGGTTTCGACATTCTCGAAACGGAGCCAAATGCTCAAACGCCTTTCGTTCAGAAAA
>CAYQMZ010000635.1:0-265 GCA_964418725.1 uncultured Pirellulaceae bacterium | reverse complement strand
GACTTACACTAGTCAGTTCCACATCCAATGAACTGGTTGTCGGCAGCGAGACGGGCCTGAGTGGACAGGACCTTTCGGGGCTGCAAGCAGTTTGGGGCTCATCCTTCGACGGACAGGTTTTCGTCAGCTTCGCCTTCGTTGACGGCAGCAGTTTCGGACCGTTGCCGATTGATTTGGCCAGCCCGGCGATCCCAGAACCAAGTGGCCTAAGCTTGGCGATGTTGGCCTGCTTAGGAATCTCGAGAACTCGACGACGACGATTAGT
>CAYQMZ010000634.1:0-5029 GCA_964418725.1 uncultured Pirellulaceae bacterium | reverse complement strand
GTGCGATCCGAGCGTGAATTTCTGGGTCGCCCACCTCTTCGTATCGATGTTGATTCACTTGCGCGATGCGATCCAACATGCGCCGCCGAGTGCTTGCATCCAGCCCTTTCGGATTCGAAAGGTACAGGACAGGATCTCCGGCCGCCCGGAATTTTACGCCTTGGTGTTTTGACGGCAGGAAGCCGCTCCCCCAAAGACGCGAGTACAGTGCCTGACTTTGTCCGGGACCTTTCGAGATAATGACAACGTATCCCGGCAAGTTCTGATTTGGGCTGCCCAAGCCGTAGCTAATCCAGGCACCCAGACTTGGATGGCCTAACTGCTGCGTTCCGGTATTGATGTAGGTAATCGCAGGGTCGTGATTGATTGCTTCCGAGTTGACTGTCTTGACGATGCAAAGGTCGTCGACGATTCCTGCCGTGTAGGGCAACAACTCGCTGACATACGTCTGTGCTTGGCCGTACTTTTGAAAGTCGAACATTGGCGCCACACATGGGAACGACTTTTGGCCGCTGGTCATGCCCGTAATGCGTTGACCATTGCGGATCGAATCAGGCAGTTCTTCGCCGTGAAACTTGCGCATCGCGGGATGAAAGTCGAACATGTCGATATGCGACGGTCCACCAGAGAAAAACAGATAGATCACCCGTTTTGCTTTGGCCGGAAAATGCGTTTTGCCTAGCACACCCTGGGTCAGCCCTGCGGCCTCCGTCGATGGTGTAAGCTTCGCCCCGTGGGCAGCGTCCTGCGCCAGCAAGGAGCCAAGCGCCATCCCGCCAAGACCACGAGCACCGTTCAGCAGCACTTCACGCCGAGTGTTCAAGATTGAGTTTTCTAAAATTGGATTCATGGCTATTCTTTGTTCAGAGTCTCGTCCAAGTTTAGTATTGCGCTGGCAACGATCGTCCAAGCGGCGTGCTCGGCAGTGTTGAGTGCCTCGTTGCGTTTGGCTTCTCCGACCGAAAGCAGCTCGCGAGCCGACTCGTCGTTTTCCTCGTAGTGCTTCAACTCCGATGCCAGCAGTGCCTGAAAAATCTCTTGCCTTCGCGCGTCGGCTTTTCTGCCGGTAGCCAGTTCAAAGGCGTGATCGATTCGCGCGGGCGCATCTTGCGAATCATGCAAAAGGATACGTTCTGCAAAGCACCGTGCTGCCTCCACGAATTGGTCGTCGTTCAGCGTCACCAATGCTTGCAATGGCGTGTTGGTTCGCTGCCGCTGAATCACACACTTCTCGCGTGTTGGCACATCAAATGTCAACATCGCGGGTTGCGGCGACGAACGTTTCCAATACGTGTACATGGTGCGGCGATACAGTTTTTCACCGTCATCACGACGAAAACGCACGTTACCGCTTAACGACACTTCATTCCAAAGCCCTGGCGGCTGGTAGGGCTTTACGCCGGGACCGCCAACGTGTTCGACAAGCAACCCGGCAACCGATAGGGCATTGTCGCGAATGAATTCTGCCGGCAATCGTAGCCGTGGGGAACGCGCCAGGAATTGATTCAGTGGGTCGTCGGCTCGATGAACGTCCGTGACGCGAGACGACTGCCGGTACGTGTGCGAGGTCACGATCTTTCTGATCATGCGTTTGACATCCCAGCCACTTTCGACAAAGTCTCTCGCCAAATAGTCGAGCAACTGCGGATGCGTCGGCCATGCACCTTGCGAGCCAAAGTCGGCGACCGTCGAGACAATCCCCTGGCCGAAAAACATCGTCCAATATCGATTCACGGCAACGCGAGCAGTAAGCGGATGGTCATCGCTGGTCAACCATTTCGCCAATCCCAGTCGGTTTTCCATGTCGGCTTCCGGGAACTGCGGCAAGAAGCTCGGCGTGCGAGGCTTGACTTCGCGGTCCTTCATTGGGCTGTCATAGCTACCTCGATTCAGGATGTAGGTCATCCGAGGCTTGGCCATGTCCTTCATCACCATGACGGTCGGGATGGCCTTCGTAAAGTCGTCGCGTTTCGACTTTGCTTTTGCGACTTTGTCCTGCAGCTCGATGCCCTGTTGCCAAACCTTATTCTTAAAGTGAGTCTTCAGCGCAGTGACCTGTTTCTCAGTACGATCGGCGGCCGCCAACTCGATTGTTTTCTGCAGCTCTTTTGGCAACACCGAACCACCGGCTTTGAAGTAGTAGCCTGTTGGACCTGAGTTATTGCAAATCTTGAGCAGCAGGTGGTTTGTGCCACTGGTGAGCGAAAGCGTGATCTTATCCTGGTCGGGAGCCGCCCCGCGTGCGGCTTTGTTCTTGTGGACTTGTTTTTGATTCAGCCAAACCGTGATCGTGTCATCGCTGCCCAAGGACACGTCCAACTGGATTGGCTCGGAGGCTTCGATCGTGCGATACAGATACGTAGTGTCTCCCGCATCCGAGTAATCAAAGTTGCGGACGACTCCGTCTTTCCAGTTCTTGTTTTGCGACCAAGCGAGCTTCCCGTACTTCTTCTTGAGATCAACGGTCCCACGTTCGGGACCGAACTTCTTCCCGAACGCCTCATTGACGTCCTTCGCCTTGAACGGCCCAACTTGGTGCCACTGCCCAAGCACCGGCTCGGCCCCTCTCGCGAGGCGACTCTCAATCCATGCATCCAACTCTTCGCCGGTGGGCTGCGCCTTAGCGAATGCTTCTTCGTGCTGCTTAACCGCAGCCTCAAGTCTGGCGACCTTTTCGGACTGAGTATCACTGGCAACCATCACACGCGGCTCGGCGTTGCCGTTGCGAGTTTGCATTCCCTTCTCAGGCGTCTGATTGAAGAAGGCGTAGAACCGGTAGTAGTCTTCCTGCGTGATGGGATCGTACTTATGGTCGTGACATTGGGCGCACTCCATGGTCAGTCCGAGCCAAACCATTGACGTCGTCTTTACTCGGTCGACCAAGTACTCGACGCGGTACTCCTCATCGATCGCACCACCTTCGTCGGTCGTGCCATGGTTGCGGTTGAACCCCGTGGCGACCAGTTGGTCGGTGGTTGGATCTTGCAGCAGGTCGCCAGCGAGTTGTTCGACCGTGAATTGATCGAAGGGCATGTTCGAGTTGTACGCACGCAGCACCCAATCACGCCACGGCCACATGTCTCGCGGACCATCCGCATGAAAGACGCTGGTATCTCCATAGCGAGCCGCATCCATCCAAGCCAACGTCATTCGTTCGCCGTAACGCGGCGAATCAAGCAATCGATCGACCAAACGTTCATAGGCTCCGGGAGCGTCATCGCTCAGAAAACGATCAATCTGCGTCGTGGTCGGGGGAAGCCCCCACAGATCCAACGTGACGCGTCGGATTAACGTCCGCCGATCGGCTTCTGGCGACGGCTGAAAACCTTTCTCGCTTAGCCTTGCTTGAACGAAGGTGTCGATATCATTTCGGATCGGCGCCACTTTCGCCGGTTTGAGGTTCGGCACCTCCGGTCTTTGAGGAGTTTCAAATGCCCAGTGACCTTCGAAACCTGCACCGGACTGGACCCAGCGTTTCAACAGATCAATTTCGTCGGCCGTCAACTCAAGCTTCGCGTCGGGCGGCGGCATAATCTCGTCGGGATCGTCGCTAACGATTCGCCGAATCAGCTCGCTTGCTTTGGAATCATTGGGAACCACGATGCCACGGTCGGCTAAATCGGAAGCCCCCTCGTCCAACCGCAAGTCGGCCTCGCGATCATGTTCATCGGGACCATGGCAGTGGTAACACTTCGAAGACAGCAGAGGCCGGATGTCGCGGTTGAACTGAATCTCGTCAGCCCAACTGTTGCTTCCACAGAACGAAAGCACGACAAATAGAAGACCCGCACACTGAATGGATTTTGAGAAACGCATTAAGAACTCGTGAGTCACGAACCAGCAGCAGTTCAAGGTGGGTAACCGAAACTCTCACGGGCAAACGGCGAATTCGAGTAGGAACTCTTAGTCCCTAAGCAGCCCCCGGCACCCTATGTTTCGGCTATTCACTACGTTAACCGCGAGTCGCAGCCTCGGTCAAACCGCGCAACTGAATAATTGGTAAATCTTGCTGCAATCGAAAAGATTCAGCCGCGAAACGTCAGATTGATTCAACGTGTGCCCGCAATTCTCGAAGCTCCCTGACATAACCACCGGAAAGGATTGGAAACCGACACCAGGTCTTGGGATCCAAGTTTTTGTCGTCAACATGAAACGAGGGAGCGTAGCGTTCACGCTTCCACTGATTTCGACACCACAACTGAAAGAACCGCTCGATCCAGGCTCCCAGCTGCTGCGGCGTGTACTGAGCAAACTTCTTTTCCATCTCCAGGAAGACTTCCAACGGCGTGTGTTTGTCACGAATCGCGGAACACTCGATCGCATCCAACAATTCGTAGGGCATCAGATCTTGCTCGTCCGTCTGCTTGCTCGCCTGCGGTCGCAACTCCGCCGTCGGTTGCTGAACATTCACAGACTTCAAAGCCGGCATCGGACCAACTCCGTCCGGGCCAACCGTTTCCATCCATCGCAACCAGCTTCGCAAGAATGCCTTGTCGATCCCAGCAATTGGCGAAAGTCCACCGCTGGTATCACCGTCCATCGTGGCGTACCCCACTGCTGCCTCGCTGCGATTACTTGTCGACAACAGTAACGCGTTGCGTATGTTCGCGATCATCCATATCCCCGGTGAGCGAACTCGTGCCTGGATGTTCTGCAAAGCCAGATCGTCCTGTTCCCAAGTGAGCTCACGACCGATCGCGCCTGAAATTATCGCAATGTAATCCTGCACAAGGCTGTCGACATCCAACTCCATAAATGAAGCATGTGTAGCGGCAGCCACATCTCGGGCAGCATTCAGCGTTGTGTCGCTACTGTTGCGTGTGGACTGGTAAGCACATGTCAGCAACTTTCCAATCGCCTCTTCGACGTTGCCATCCTGAATGTCGCTGAT
Organism: uncultured Pirellulaceae bacterium; assembly: GCA_964418725.1. GTDB lineage: Bacteria > Planctomycetota > Planctomycetia > Pirellulales > Pirellulaceae > CAYNJG01. The sequence continues at coordinate 138 of CAYQMZ010000634.1, read as the reverse complement.
GTACTGAAGCTTCCTCCAACAATCGGTTGTTCCGATTTCATCAACCGCCATCGAAATCGAAAGCGACGAGAGTGTCGCAACCGCAGCCGAATCCGCACCGCCGCTGAGCGAAACGACGTAGCCACGTGAACGGCTCTT
>CAYQMZ010000633.1:1761-5030 GCA_964418725.1 uncultured Pirellulaceae bacterium | reverse complement strand
ATCCGAGCGTTTCCGAAGTAAACGGAACCGGCACTCCCAAGACCGACGAACCACCAATGGCAGCAAACAGCCCGCCGATGGCTCCCATCCCAGTCAGCAAGTCTCCCGCGTCAATGTTGTTGAAATCAAGTAGTGGATCAAACGCGCCGTTGGTGGTAACCGTGGGCGAAGCGCCACCCAGCGGTAGCCCAGAAACGCTGATGGTTGGCGTGCCGGGAATTGTGAATGAGCCAACGTTTCCGCTCAACTGAATCTCGGCGTTGAAACTATTCACCGGCAGACTTACGTCGAAGAGGCTGCCCAGTGAGGTCGTGGTCAGTTGCTCGAGCGTGGTGTTGCCGTCGGCGTCTTTCGCACCCGCGTCCAACTCGACTCGCAGATCAATGTCGGCCGACAAATCTCCCGGGGCCACCGTCGCATTAACGTCTGCGAATCCTACGTCGGCGCCAAACGAACCTGAAAAATCAATGTCTCCCGTCAATCGCAGATCGACATCTCGCACGAAAAACGCATCTTCGAAGCTCACGTTCGGATCAATCAAACTGCTTCCGTCCAGCTTGATGCCAAAAGCAAACGAGAAGTCCAGCCCAAGCGTGACTGTACCGTCGAGTGCCGCGTCCGCAGAGAAACCAAGCGAATCGCCGTTCGATCCGAGATCTATTTGAAAGGCAGGCAACGTGACGCTGTCATCGATACTTACCTCAAACCGCAGTTCGCGAGGCACATCCGTTTCACCGCCAACAGCCGTCACTCCGCCATTGCGAATCTCATCAAGAAGTGGCTTGGTGCCGGGCGCGACGTTGCCTTGCAAATAGCCGAGGACCGGAGCTTCGATCTTCTGTGCAAGTAGCGAATCGAGATCGAACGCGTCAGCGAAGGAGAGGTCGCCGCCGGACAAGTCCTGAATACCCCGAAACGCCTGCTGGACCTCTGTGATTTCAGCAACGCGCTCGCCCCAATCAGCCAGCCCAATCACGCCGGCTTCCAACAGCCCACTCTGTTCAGCGTTGAGTATCACATCATTAAAACCAGCTCCGTCTAGCGCAATTCGCGTTTCGAGTTGCTCGGGAAACAGTGGCCGTCGATATCGTTTCAGTTGCTTTGCTAAAGACATTCGCAAGAGCCCCTAGGTGGTACGTCAACCCCATGGTGGAGGAGAATCCAACCTAGTTGGCGCTTTCGAAACCGGAAGCGAGGAAGTGGCCGATTTTGCGGCTTGATTGCAGAATAGGTCTGCCGACTTTCGGACTCTTGAACTTCCACATTTCGTTCTGTGACGAAATGATTCGCGAAGTGAATTCAGAGCGAAGAATAACTTGTTGCCGTGTTGCAACAGTGCCAGCGTACTGGAACGTCGAAGTGATTAGCTCAGTTGCGGTAGCTCCGACCACAACAACTTATCCGCCCAGGTTGATGAGTACTTAGTTGAACACGGTGCGTTCTGATGCAGGTGAGATCGCGAAGGAGCTCGAGCATGAAAAGTTATCACAAAAGTCGCAGATTGCGTTTCGCAGCAGAAAAATTGGAACCACGCCGGCTACTCGCAGCAGACCTGGAAGTCGTAGTCGAACCATTCGACCTGGAATCGCCCGGTGACGAAATTACGCGTGTCGTTCGTGTGCACAACAACGGTGACGAGGAGGCCGCCGACACGCTAATTCAGAGCCTTCTATCCGACCAACTCGAGAATCCAACATGGACCCGAACGCCGGGACTTTCCGAATTCATCGTCCGCAAGCCTGCAACGGAAACGCTTCAGCAGTCGATTCAAGGACAGCCTGGGTTCAACATGCAGAACCTATCGGTAATTGGCGACATCAATGGCGACGGGTCGCCGGACTTCGTCCTGCAGGACCGTTGGGGCCGCAATACCGAAAGCCCGAGCTTTATCGTTTTCGGCGACGAAGGCGAAACCCACGTGGAAGACATTCATCGCATCCCCGGCGAATACGACTCCGCAGTAGGACTGGCCATCGAACTTTCGGAATCGACTGTTATCGCCAATGCTGGTGACCTGAACGGCGACGGCATTGACGACATCTCTGTCGGTCAGTGGATCGTTTTCGGATCAACATCGCTAGGCCAATCAGGCCCAATCGACTTACGTCAACTGAACGGCGGCGATGGGTTCAGGTTCGAGTCAACCGTACGATTCCTGCGTCCCACGTCTCTCGGTGACGTCAACGCAGATGGCTATGACGACCTGCTAGTCGCTGGCCACATCGCATTGGGAAGTGCAACGATTGGGGCCTCAGGCGTGAGTTCACTGCACGGCGCAGATAACGAATCCGTGATTGCGGTACCAAGCCACGTCAGGAAGGCAGGCAACGTCGGAGACATCAACAATGATGGCTTCGATGACTTCGCGCTCGGGCTGAACATTGTGTCTGGCAGTTCCAACTTTCTACAGGCGGACAGTGAGCAGAACGGTATCACCTTGATACCGACGTTGCTCGATGGCTACGGCGGAGATTCCGTGCCGATCCAGGCCGGTGACGTCAACGGAGACGGTATCGACGACTTGGTCTTCAACATGTTCGGCCCCATCTCAGATTCGACGGCATCAGGAAAGGCTACCGCATTCGTGCGAAACGGTGTCAACATCGTCTTTGGAAGCCCCAACATCTTCGACGGCGACACAATCGACGTCGCCACGTTGGGCCGCACGATCCAAATTACCACCAACTACTACGAACGCGCCGAGACTAGCATCAGCGACGTCAACCGTGACGGCATCCAAGACATCATTCTGCAGACCTCCGGACGGGAGTTTGTGACCCTCGGTGGGCCCGACCTCGCAGACATGGACCTAGGGCTTCAATACTACAATCAGTTCGAAAACCTTAAGCAAACATTCAATGGGTCAAATGGCTTTACAACGACGGTGATCGCCACCCCCAGGTTTGACACGCAAACCCTTCAGCACGGCGACTCGACTTTTCTGGTGCGGACCGAACGCGTGTTCACGTCGAATTCATCTACCTATCACTTTGAGATTTCGTCGCTTGACGTCCCTTCGGTTTGGTCACCGCCAAGCACAGCCGTATCGTTTGGTAGCGGGGACATCCACGATCGGGTCACGATTCCGCCAGGTGAAAGCGTTACGTACACGGCGACTGGCACGCTGCGTGAGGAGCCGGTGGCCAACCTGCTATCGTCTGCAGCAACCAATGCGGGGTCCGACAATCATGAATTGTCTCACGCGACGGATTCCACGGCGGACACCCGGAACGTAGATCTCGCAATGCGTATGGCTCACAACCCATTCG
>CAYQMZ010000633.1:0-1696 GCA_964418725.1 uncultured Pirellulaceae bacterium | reverse complement strand
TTATCGACTACGCGTTCGTTTCCAAATCCCGATTCGTGGACTTCCATACTCGGCCCGCAAATCGACGGGTTCTCAGCCGAATTGACCGACGAATCCGATCTTGTGTACGCAACCTACCCGGCCCTGGGTAGCGTGATGCGTCCTCTAGGTGACATAAACGGCGATGGTCTGCAGGACTTCTCCATCGGAACTGAAATCCATTTCGGCAGCAAAGACTTTGAGCTGACGGGCTTCCATGGCGAGCATACGTCGACAACAGTTTCGGCCTGGATATCGGCGAACAGCCGGCGTCAGATCTACACCACTTCGTTGGTTGCACTTGGAGATACGAACGGTGATGGCTTGGATGACCTTGGCGTGAACGGTTGGAGCTTCGATGAGCGTTGGGAGCGTGCGGCTCGACGCGCAACTGTACTTGGACGAAGCGACCTTGCTGAGTCGAACTTGTTTATTCACAGTCGCGAGTGGGTTGATGGCAGTTTCCCCAACAGCAGCGCCACGTCCGAGTCGACGATTCTCCCGACAACAGGCTACTTCTTGCAGTCAGATGGGTCGGCTATCCAGTTGGCCCAGCGGGATGCAAAGGTATTCAACGTCGGAGATATCAACTTGGACGGACGGCAAGACCACCTCGTCTTCCTCCAAGACCGCGACCGGACAGCACACATTCTCTTCGGAGCAGACCAACTATCGCAACAAGTGGATGTCACGACTTATCCAAAGGTCGAACTGCCCAGATTCCACAGTGAACCGATGGTAGCCTCACCTGAATTCGACTTCAACGGCGACCATGCGGCCGACGTCGTCATTGCAGGTGACGGTGAATCCGACTACTTCATTATCTCGAGCGATGCGAACCTAAGCACAATCGGATCGATCGCGGCCGAGCCCATACCTAACCTGTACGGTCATATCATGCCCGGCGGCGACTTTAACGATGACGGCAAACAGGATTTGGTTGTCGGGGGCTATTACGCGACAACAATCCTGTTCCCAAGTGAGAGCGTCTCAGAGCCACGAATGCTGACGATACCAGCCGTTAGCCCGAATCCCGACGTCGACCACGCGTCAAGTCTCGTGCTTGATGTCAATGGTGACGGTGTCGACGACCTGCTGTTCGGCGATCCGGCGCATCCGCCTCGAAGCGACTTTGGCACCGGAGGCCGAGTACAGTTGTTGCTTGGCCGACCATCGACGAATGCGGCAGGGCAGGGGACACCGATTGGAGAGTTTGGGATTGCTCCAGGCGAGCAATTAACGCTGCGTATTACCGGTATCGCGACCGATCGATTGTTGACTTCGGATCTCGCATTCGAGCTAGTCCCTCCAGCGGGTCATCATGAAATGGATCCGCGCAACAACAAGATCTCCATTCATCACGCCGACCGGTTATTCGGCGACCTTGATAATAATGGTGCGATAGACTTCGCCGACTTCTTGATCCTTTCAAGTAATTTTGGGAACAACGACGCCTCCAGTCATGACGGAGACCTCAACGCAGACCGACGCGTCGACTTCTCAGATTTTCTGCTATTCGCTCGTCAGTTCCTTCTCAAGCCACTCTCCTCGATCGAAGCCAATTAGCTACTTTTTTCCCGCCACAGCTGGAGTGCCACAACTTTGCTGTCACGCCGTAGCGTTAGATGTTTGGGGCGAAGTAGTAAGCATCAGAGCTTCATTGTTTTCTTTTCGAGTG
>CAYQMZ010000632.1:4001-5047 GCA_964418725.1 uncultured Pirellulaceae bacterium | reverse complement strand
GAATACTGCTCCACAGAAAGAATGAAAGCCGTGAAGCAAGCTCCAGATCCGACACAGGGCGCGGCGCGAAAGTCTCTTGCCGGTCAGAGGAAGACTGCTCAGCTCGAAAAAGGAAGTGAGGGTTTACCAAGACTGTGGCTAGTCCTGATTCAATAGCAGCTTCGAATCCGTCGGCCTGAAGTCGTTCTGCGAAGAATCGCATCGGCACATCAAAATCTGATGGCTTGACAGGCCGGCGATATGCGCGACGCATCAACCGCCCGAAGATATCGCGTGCCCGATTTTTGCGACTTCCGCCGAAGTAAGCTCATCTCCTTGCGGCATCTCGCCAAACACACGCCGTCGACTTGGAGTGTCGCCGGGGCCATCAGGATTGAATGGACCAACGATTGATATCTCATAAATCGCCGGCGACCTCCGCGGATGCCGATGTCGATTAAAGCATGCTTCGAAGGGCTGTCGTCTAGTTTCTGAGAGAGACGAGAATTTCTTAGGAAATGTCACACCAACCTTGTGGGGACCACTCGTAACGCGGAACCGCTTCTTCAGGTTGGCGTCGACCATCGTATCGTCTCGCTTTTGCCAATTCTCCTTCATCCTTTTTGGCGGACTGACCGTGAAACGATGAATGGGTCGGCGGTCGATAAGCACATCAATGTGATGGGTTTCGTGCAGGCCTTCGATGTTCTCATCTCGGTCCCGCATCAGACGAAGCTGAATTTCATACTCGCCATCGGCCGGAAATTGGTAATCGATCAGCGTGCCTCCCCGCGTGCCGAATGGCAGGCCTTCGACGCGTGACTCCTGCGTGCGGTCAGCCGGAAGCCGAAGCGTCATGCCACCCGGCCCCTTTTGCGTTCCGCCGACAGCCAAACGACTAATCTTTTCCGCCGCAGCGATGTATCGACTGAGCAGGACGGGCGAGAGTTCGCCGACGGTGACGTTATCGAAACCATGCGAAATCTGATCCGCCGGCAGTAGATCAGTAACATCAATATCGACCGACAACAGATCCCGAACCGCATTGCGGTATTCAGTGCGATTCA
>CAYQMZ010000632.1:603-3991 GCA_964418725.1 uncultured Pirellulaceae bacterium | reverse complement strand
TACTCGTCCTCGCTGGGCGGGTCCGCTGTGCTCGGCGGCATTTGCCTGCCATGCAGTCGCTTTAGCATCCGCTCCCATACGGACGTATCCATGGCGTCTCTGACGTGGCAATGCTGGCGTCGAAGGAGTCGAGACTCAACTCGCCACTGGCATCCGAATCGTTATGACAATCCAGGCAATGAGCTTCGACAAATTGCGAGATCTGTTGAGCATTCGCGGAGGTAGCGGAATCGTCCGCTTGAAGCGTTGCCACAATAATAAGAATCAATAGCAGGCTGCGACCAATCATCCCGCCATCATACCACCGTTGCACATCCCGCGACATTCGAATTCCGATGTCGATTGCCGCAGTCTTGACGACGAAAGGCCAGCGTTAGCGAGCGCATTAACGCATGTTTTTCCGGCTAGATAGACCGTCAGCCGCTTAGTGCGTCATCGCGTAGGTAACGATGTTGATGCCCAACGGATACGAGACCTTCACGGAGTAGTTCTCGAAGAACTCGTGGTTCTCTCCCTCTCGCTCCCAACCGTCTCCGACATCACTATTCAGGCAAAACAATCCGACCATACGGCCGTCGTCATCGAAGTAGCCCATGAAGTGCGGATCTCGATCCTGCGGCTCACTCCAGTCGTGCCAATCTTCATAGTCCAGCCCACGCTCCCAGGCGCGAATACTTAGTACCCGCGGGATCTCATCGAACTGGTAGACGATGTTGAAAATCTCGTGATCGGCCGTCAACTCCCGCGGCTTCGAATTTGGCAAAACACGCTTCATTACCCCCTGAACATGTCGCCAAGCGGCACGCGTCCAAAAGTCATCTGCCATCATGAAGCCGCCGTTCAACAAGTATTTCCGCAGCGCCAATTCTTCGGCGTTTGACAGAGAAATCCCCTGAACGTTCGACATAAAGATGAACGGGTAGTCGGGCAGATCTTCGTCCGTCAAACGCATGACGCGACTATTCGGATCGACCTGCAAGGAAGTCAATTGCTGAAGACGGTAGGGAAAGTTCCAGTCCGAGTCCGGATAGTCGTTCGTCCAACTACCTCCGCCGCCGCGTCTTCCCGCCGAATCGAATTGAATTCGCACGAACGTAAACACGTCGTTCTTAAACGGCTCGTTAATTTCCCACATGGGGTACTGGCTGCGATCTGCGCTGGGCCGGCGACCGCCACGAAAGAACTGCGCATAGGACACAACGGCCGAAGCCATCAAGATGATGGCGACCAGCAGCAACGGAACGGCACGACGGTAACGGCTAGATTTCAATGCAACCCTCAAAAGGCTCAAGCGTGTCGCGCCCGGCCATTAACCCAATTTTCAACGACGACGATCCATAAAGCCACCACGTTTCTCTCGCAGGCTCAACTCGAACTTCCCCGACATCCGACCAGCTTCGATATCAACGCTGAGTATATGCAGACTACCAGCGATATCTCTGCCCTGCCGAACTCCAGACCAATCCAGCAAACGCCCGACGCAAGGGTATCCCCCTGGCTCAACACTCTCGATCGGATCCGAAGCAACCAAGAAGCTAATCCCCTGCCCATCGTGCGTGGCCTCTAACTCGATCGATAGACCAACTCTATCACCATCGACTAACTCTTGGAGGCCAAAGCAACTGCCTGTCACGAACTGAACCGTCTCCCCCTCCATGTCGAGCGTCGCGTCAACCTCCGTCCGTGATTCTAACTCTGCGACAACCTCGGTAGAGAAGTTTCCTACCAGCGTTCCAATTTCTAACTCGTGCAGAGGTATACGAGGCTGATCCGCAACTTCCGCAGGCCAAACTCTGTCATCCAACTCCGCCATGATCCTCTCGCGACGGCCTTGAATAAAGGACTGAACTTCATCCATTTCAACTAACGCGCCGACCTGCATGAAATCGACATGGTCGTGCAGCATGTTTCGAATTCGTTCAATCTCGTCGCACAAATGCTGCTCTTCCCAAACATCGGCAAGGACATCCAGCATGACAGACCGATACCGTTCAGGAATTTCCTTCTGATGAAACAACCGATTCGCAAGGATCCCGACTGCTCGCACGGAAGCCGCATTTCCACCTCGCCCGCGAAAAGGACGCTGATTGCTAAAACAGCTATCCGCTCCCCACGGCAAAAAGTGAATTAATCCGTCCGTTGGATTCTGGTAGACGAAAAAGTTGTTTTGGTTTTGCGTGTAGCCATCCCAAAAATTGATCAGGCTCTCCACTGCCCAATAACGCAAGAAATTGTCGACATCTACAAATTTCGAGATTTCTTGTACCGATGGATCGTCCCCATCCAACAGTGACGACAGAGCCAGCAACTGCGAGCGATCGTTTTCTTTCTTATTCGTCTCCGCCTCGAACCACTCAATCGATTTTGGGTAAAGGTCCGTGAGCGTTCCTTCATAGAGGTTGCCTTGACCGTTTCCAAACTCACGCTCAAGAAACGTTTCCCGGACGCGTTCAACGTTCGAATAGATTCCCAGATATTGCCCGTTGACCGTTACGGTCGCAAACGCACAACGCGGAGCCTTCACTCCCGCCTTACGAAACACTTCGTATGTCAGGTATTGGCTGACGAGCGCTCGATCTTGCTTGTTATTGTTCAGCGTCAGGCCGTCCAAGCCCTCGATCGGTGCTTGCTCAACATACTCGTCGAACTTTACCTTTAACGCCGGTCGAAAATCGTCCTGCGAACCGAGGAACCCCTTTTTGCGAATCGCGACATCTCGGATCACTACGCCATCGAGTGCAATGTCTGCTTTGAAATACGAGTACGGTTTGGCCAACGGGTTTTGGAACGCGGAGTCATGTGAACGAGACTGCCGGCAAAGCTGTTTCCAATCGTCTTCCGGCAATGTAATTTCAACATTTAAGACACGATCCACATCAAACAATCGGTTCGCATCAACTTGGGGCGCGCTTGCAACGGCTTCGCCACTGACGGCAGCGTCTGCCTTTGCGGCGTTCTCTGTATCTGCTTGAGCAAGCGTCACTTGCTTACCACCAACCGTGGACGGTCCCCGATACATCGCTTGTTGAAACACTTCCAACGTCACTGGCGGCGTTACGCTTCGTTCTGCGAGTGACTGGAGCAGTCGCTTGCCCAACTCAGCTGCATCCAATTCGCCATCGCCGCTGCTATCCAAGCGTTCGAACACCTCAAATGCTGATCTGCCGCGTTGACGGCCGCCGCCACGCCGCTGTCCGAACTGCCTCCGTTCAGGTTCTGTTAGTTCGGACAACTCCCATTCACCTTTGAAGACCCGACCGAGCGTTCGCCCATAGTCCGATAGAAAATCGCGTCGAAAGGTGGACGGTAAACTGCCCAAGAAAACAAAGGCACCGATCATCGGCACCGCAAGGGCCGAATAGACAATGATTCGTAGCTTCTTCAGATT
>CAYQMZ010000632.1:0-593 GCA_964418725.1 uncultured Pirellulaceae bacterium | reverse complement strand
GGCGACTTGCTGATTGGGCGAACGACGAAGCGTGGGTTTGCCAGAAGCGTCCACCCTGGCAAACGTGGCTGTCTCCAATTCTCCGCGATAACGGCTTCTGAAACAACTTGACCCCAAAACCGTATCGTGGCACGTTACGGATCTAACACAGGGGGAACCGACGCGTACTGCCAGCTGGCTGCCAAGCCGAAAATAGCGGATCCCCGTTGAAATGCTCCTCGCCATTTGTTCCGGCCATCGTGGAAACGATCAGCACCATGCTCAGTAAACAATCGCAACTAGCAAGCGTGGCATTCTGGATATTGATGGGCCTGCCAGTGATGGCTCAACCCGCCGACGACCAGCCGGTCGAAAGCGAATCGACCGTCAATGAAATCGCTGAGCTCAACACAGCGGATTCACTGGGGAAACCCGAGCAAGCAATTGCATTCCCCGAGATTCCCGACGAGTACATCAGTCTCGGCAAGCCTCGCATGGCCCGAGGCAGGATCCCCAACGAGATCACCGAGAGGGCACCCAAGGGTGGCTTTTTAGCTGGTCTTGAACTGACGTACAAACAGGGCTTCGCAAGACGCCAGGAATGCCGCTCCGTA
>CAYQMZ010000631.1:0-5069 GCA_964418725.1 uncultured Pirellulaceae bacterium | reverse complement strand
ACCTAGAAACGATCAACAAGCCGGCCGTTGTGTTGGTGATCGCTTTGTTGTTTCCGGTCGCCTACGGGATTTACGATTTTGCCACGCGAAGGAAATACAATTTCTTCTCGGTGCTGGGGTTTGTCAGCATCTTGATTTCAGGCGGCGTGGGCTTGATGAAGATCGACAAAGATTGGATTGCGATCAAGGAAGCCGCCATTCCCGCGCTGTTCGCCGTGGCTACATTGGTCTCTTTGTGGACGCCGTTCCCGCTGATTCGCACGTTCCTTTACAACCCCGAGATCTTCGACGTCCCCAAAATCGAAACGGCACTGGTCGAGAAAAAAAACGAAGCCAATTTCGACAAACTGATTAAGAAATGCACGTTGTACCTAGTTGGGTCATTCGTACTTAGTGCCATCCTCAACTACGTTCTGGCGAAATACCTGATCCGCAGCGAAACCGGCACAGAAGCCTTCAATCAGGAGCTCGGCAAGCTGACACTTTGGAGCTGGCCCGTGATTACGGTTCCCAGCATGGCCGTCATGATGTTCGCATTAATGCAGCTGGTCGGCGGCATCGAAAAGTTCACGGGCTATCAGATGGAGGATGTCGTGTTGGTTGGTGCCCCTCCGGAGAAGAAAGACTCGGGCGATACAGGTACCGACGAACAGGAAACGCCCGATGATCATACAACTCCTACCGAACCGCAGGCGGATGCATTGGCTCGAAAGAACCCGACCGATTCCAGTCCACCTCCCGAAGCGTCGTAAGCAGGCGTCTGCGTAGCCACCGTTTACAACCGGCGGTCACTTGAACTCTTCCGCAGCAGCGACGGCCAACGCATCACATCGTTCGTTTTCGGGATGCCCGGAGTGACCCGCGACGCGGGTGTACTTGATGCGATGCTTCGCGGCCAGCTCATCTAACGTTCGCCATAGCTCTTCATTTTTGACAGGCTTCAACTGTTTGCCGTCGCGTCGTTTCCAGCCGTTGGCTTTCCACTTCTTCATCCAATCAGTCAGCCCTTTGCCGACGTATACGCTGTCAGTGAAAAGTTCGACATAGCAAGGTCGCGTAAGCGTCCGAAGTCCCTCGACTACCGCCATCAACTCCATCGCGTTGTTTGTCGATACCGCCTCGCCACCTGATTTTTCCATCTCCTTACCCGACTTCAGATGCCGCAGGATGAATCCCCAGCCTCCAGGACCAGGATTTCCGCTGCAGGCACCATCCGTAAAGAGATGAACTGTCGGCTGTGCGTTTTCCATAAGAAGTCAGCTTTTAACGAGCCACTTGCCCGTCGGTGGTCTCGGGGTCTGATTCCGACGACTCATCGGCAAAGGAGTTCGTCGTACGGTTTGAGAAATCGATCGGACGCGGCTTTGTAACTTCGCTCAAACGTTGCTGAATCGAAGTATCGCGTTTCGGCCGATCAGCCAGAGTCCAGGGCACTCGGACGCGGAACGTACTGCCCTTCCCTAGCTCGCTTTCAAAGTCCACTTCACCGCCCAACAGTCGACTGAGCTCCTTCACGATGGAGAGTCCCAAGCCGCTGCCCGAGAACTCTCGAGTCAGATGATCCGTCCCGACCGTACGCGTGCCTTGCCGGAACTTTTCGAAAATCACGCGTCGTTCTTCCTCCGCGATACCCACGCCGGTGTCCTCTACCGTCAGCACCAAGTGACGCATCGAATCTCGGTTCGCGCGGACGGTGATGCGACCGCCTTCGGGAGTGAACTTAATCGCGTTGGAAAGCAAGTTGATCAGAATCTGCTGCAACTTGCCCTGATCCTGGTACAGCGGCGGCAACTCTTGCTCGACATGGGCAGACAGATCGATGTTCTTCTCTTCAGAGAGTGATCGCACCAAGTCGCATTGTGAATTGACAACTGGGTCCAGTTGGAACTCCGTGAGGCGTACCTCCATCTTTCCGCTCTCGGCCTTTGCTAAGTCCAGAATGTCGTTGATCATCTCCAACAACGAACGCCCCGAGCTACCAATATTCCCCGCGTAACGTTTCTGTTTGTCGTTAAGGCTGTCGTTTTCCTTCAGGACATCGGCAAAGCCAATAATGCTGTTTAGCGGCGTTCGGAGCTCATGGCTCATACTGGACAAGAAATCGCTCTTCATGCGATTCATCTCGTGCAACTGCATGTTTGCTTGCGCGAGTTCGTCAATCTTTCGATCATGATCCTTATTGACCGCGCGAAGTTCCGCCTGGGTATCAGTGAGGTGACGAAGCATGCGATTGAACGAGTCCGCCAACTCTTCGAACTCGTCACTCGTTTGAATTCGAGCACGCAGATCGTAGTTGCCACGACTGATTTCATCGCTCACCTCACGCAAGTGATTGAGCGGTTTTACGATGACGTATCGAACCACCACGTACAACGCAATCATCGAAAAGAAAACGGTGGCAATTGCTAAAGCAGAGAGAATTGAGCGTGTCTGCCAAATCTCCCGTTGGGTCGTCTTGCTGGGCATGACAATTTTCATCACACGCAGCGTGTCCGGGCGAGTCACCTCCGGATTATCTGGATCAGGCGTAGTCCACTGTTCATAGGAGTACGCGTAACGACTAATCGTATCGTCTCGGAGCATTTCGGCGGCCTCCGAATGACAAAACGTACAGTCCGATTCCCAAAGGATCGGCTGGTAGTAGATGTAGTTTTCTGCGTCAACGTCCTCGATCAAATGCGTCGGAGGATCGTTAAATGGTGACGTTGGATCGTTCAAGACTTCCCGAACGGCCAACTCATTGCGACCACCCGGTTCACTGGCAATGAGTTTTTCACGACCATAACTTTCGAAACTCAAATCGACACGGCGGCGAAGGTCTTCCATGATCGCACGCTCAGGATCATCCTCACCGACTAGGTCCCATTCCTTGCCGCGACTTTCCGGTTGAGCTTTCAGACCACGATCGTCCAGCACCAGAAACTTCCACTCGAAGAGGCCTGTACCAAGTGACTCTTGAAAGCGTTTCGCAGCCGCGATCTCCGCATCGTCGGCCTCTTGTGCCCAAAGACGTGGCCAGTGGTAACTAGCTAGTTTCTCACGAACGAAAGATTGCCCAGTCCGCCGTGGTCCCTCGGTCACCAACTTCTCGGCACGACGTCCCGCATAGAAGAATGCCGTTGCGATCAAGATCAGCAGGCTAATCCCGAACAAGATTCGGCATTTCCGCTCGAGACTGGTCTCTCCCAGCACGCGTTTAAGAGATCGATACGACATGACCTGATTCTATGGGTCGATGCCAGCGGAAACTAGACGGATCGACACCGACCAATCGTCGTGGAAACTGACGTGTCGAGCGAAATCCCAAAATAAGCCCGCAAATTCTTTCCACACGCTCAAAGCATGTCGAGCGGATCAACGTCCGCCAACCACTGGACATCATCTGGCGTCTTGAGTGTTGACTCAGCCCGGCGAACCGCTTGCTGCAGGACGGATTTTTCATCGGCCTGCAGAAAGACATGAAATCGAAAACGCCCCCGCAAACGTGCGATCGGCGCTGGCGTTGGCCCCAGCATTCGCACATCCAGTTGCTTGCCAGCTTCGGTCGCCTGCTGACGATCGAAGAAGCCGCGTAGTTCTCGGACAAGCTCCTCGGCGAAAGCCTGGGTCCGAGCTTCTGACTCGCCTCGAAAAATAATACGCACCATCGCCCCGAAAGGCGGATAGTTAAGTGCCTCACGCACCTCCGATTCTTTCTCCACGAACTGGGCGTAGTCGTGCTGCGAGGCACAAGCGATCGCATAGTGGTCTGGATTGAACGTCTGCACTAACACGTGCCCGCCTTGCATGCCGCGCCCCGTTCGGCCGGCAACCTGCGTCACGAGTTGAAATGTTCGTTCGGCCGCGCGGAAGTCAGGCAGATGCAGCCCAGTATCAGCGTTGATCACACCAACCAGCGTGACGTTGGGGAAGTCCAGGCCCTTCGCAATCATCTGAGTCCCCAACAGGATCTGCACTTCGCCTTCGCGGAATTTAGACAGTGCTTCCTGGTGACTGCCTGGCTTCTTCATCGTGTCCGAGTCCATCCGTAACACGGTCGCGTTGGGAAAACGTCCCTTGACCTCAGACTCTAGACGTTGGGTACCGAGTCCGCCGTAGCGAATACCCTCGAATCCGCACTCCGGACACCTGACGGGAGCTCGCGTCTGATAGTCGCAATAGTGACAGATTACGTTGTTGTCCTCGCGATGGTGGGTCATCGCGATGTCGCATTCGTTGCATCGCACAACGCCACCGCATGCAGGACACTGGATATGCGTCGAGTAGCCACGACGGTTCAATAGCATGATGACTTGGCCGTTGTTCTCCAGCGCTTCCTCGATGGCATTCACCATCGGACGACTGATGGCTCCGCGGGAATACTGGTTCTTGAATTCGGCCCGCAGATCGATCGTGGACACGTGAGGCAGTGGCAAATCGAGCACTCGTCGCGGCATTTCGATGACAGTCGCCCGTCCAGTCTGAGCTGCATGCCAGCTGGCTAGAGAAGGCGTTGCCGACCCCAAAATCAGTGGAATCCCTTCTGTTTCGGCGCGACGAATGGCCACGTCGCGAGCGTGGTATCGCGGAACATTGTCTTGTTTGAACGAGTTGTCGTGCTCCTCGTCCAACACGATCAATCCTAGGTTCGGCGCCGGTGCGAAAATGGCACTACGCGCACCGACGATCACCTGCACTTCACCGCGAACGATCCGCTGCCAATGCCAATTCCTTTCGCTAGGACTCAAGTGACTATGCAAAACAGCCACACTATCAAACCGCGAACGAAACCGTCGAACGGTCTGGGGCGTCAGGCTGATTTCAGGCACCAATACAATCGCTTGCCGACCGTAGCTGATCACTTCACGAATGATACGAATGTAGACTTCCGTCTTGCCGCTTCCGGTCACCCCATATAACACAACGTTTTCATGACGGCTTTCGCGGAGAGCTTTGACAACGTGCCCCACAGCGCGACGCTGATCGTCATTCAATTCGATCTCGTCGGCACCGCCTTCGGAATCGTCCTCCATATCCATTCGAGCGCCGCGGCGTTTTTCGACTTCTACCAGTCCTTTGTCGATTAGCGA
>CAYQMZ010000630.1:0-5071 GCA_964418725.1 uncultured Pirellulaceae bacterium | reverse complement strand
GATCGAGATATCACTTCCGGTGCGAAGGTGTGCGTTGTCGGCATCTCGGTTGTGCGCGAGTTGTTTCAGACAGAGAATCCGATCAATGCCACGATCCGGATCAACAACATTCCCTTTCGCATCATCGGCGTGCTTGAAGAGAAGGGAGCCAACATGGTCGGGGCCGACCAGGATAATGTGCTGGTGATGCCCTATTCCACGGCTCGAATGCGTCTGCAAGGTTCCAGGTTTGACAACATCGACGCCATAATGTTGGCGGCCAGATCTCGCGAGTTAGTGGGGCGGGCACAGGATGAGATAACAAGTCTGCTATCCGAGCGTCACCGTCTAGATGCGACCGACGAAAAGGATTTTCGCGTCGAAACATCCGCGGAAATCAGCAAGTTCCTGGGCGTGCTGACTGGAACGATGACGCTGCTGCTGTCGTCGATCGCTGGGATTTCTTTGCTGGTCGGTGGAGTTGGCATCATGAATATCATGCTCGTGTCCGTGACCGAGCGGACTCGAGAGATCGGTATCCGCATGGCGGTTGGTGCTCGTCCACGGGATATCCTCAGGCAATTCCTGGTCGAATCGATTCTGTTATCCAGCCTTGGCGGCGTGGCTGGCGTGATCCTTGGCGTCACGGCGTCGGTGGGCGTGACGCAGTTGATTAACTCTTTCACCCCAACAGAGTGGCCTATGGCGATCTCGATGCCGGCCGCGATCATCGCGATGCTCTTCGCGGCGTTTGTCGGAGTGTTCTTTGGGTACTATCCGGCCCGACGGGCAAGTCAGCTCGATCCGATTGACGCCCTCCGCTACGAGTAGCCTTCGTCGTGGAAGCTGTGGGCGCCGGCGGCGACTCCACAGCAGGGTGTCGCAGGACTCGTATCGTGCCAGCGATTGAGGCGGGATCAGCAGTCAGTCGGTCCCGCAAATAAGTTGAATCTAGAACTTGTAACGCAGCTCCAGTCGAGCACCAGAGATATCGCTCAACTGTCTTCGCACTCCGTACATCCCGTCGGCTCGGATCAGCCAAGCGTTCGATATCGGACGCTGAACTCTGACACCAAATCCATATTGGTTGTCAGGTGCATTCCGATTCGGATCATTGCCGTGCGTCGCCACTGCAGCGAATTCCGTGATGACCTGCCAACCGAGGTCTGACCCCAAGATGTTCAGTCCAATGGCTCCGCCCACCGTATCGTTGGCTGTGTCGTCGAGTCTTGGGAATCCAATCAAGCCGTCCGTCTCGAAGTTGATGCCCGTGTTCAGCAGCACGCCGCCGACGGCACCGGCTCGAGCTGCTGACTGTGGCCGACCGAAGCCCGCGAACAGATTCATGTAAGGCACAAAGTTGGTGTATTCAGCCGTGATCAGAGCGTTCTCAATCAAGACCAGTTGGCCATCAGCGGTCTGGTCACCAGCGTTCGGATCTTGGCCGAAGTTTGCAATGAATCGAATCGAGTTCGAAATACGTTGGAAGTACCGCCGCGAGAACGAAACGCCCACGTTGTGGTAGCTCAGGCCGTCGTTCAACTGATCATCGAGGAAGGCGTAGCCGACCTCGAGATAGCCGGTGTAGGCTTCAATGAAGGCGTGTGCCCCGTACATGTGTGCTTGGCTGTCATCGCCTGGGAATGCACCGCTGTTGACCTCGTCGATGCCAGCAAAAAGCGTCACGTCGAAGTTCGACCATTGCAGACGCGGAGCGTTCTTCGCTGGGATTGTTACGGCAGCGCCAAGGAAGTTGTCGTTGAGCCATGTTCCGTTCTGAAACAGCAACGGCAGGATACCGAACGCGACCGGCATGTCGAACGGTGGGTAGATGCCCATGGCACCACCGATCATGGCACCCAAATCGCCTTCGAAGTAAATCGTGTCGAAGTCCGCGTCAAACTCTTCTTCAAAATCGAGCTCGCCGTTGTCGTACTCGACGCGAGTAAAATTGGCTCCTCTATCGAGCGGGCCAATGAACGCGTGCACACGCTCGGTGGCTGTGATTTTGAGGTCCAGGTCCAGGTTGAGGCGATGAGCGTTAACCCATTTGTCGCCGTTGCCGTTGTCTACATAACCGACTGCCGTTCGATAGTCGCCGTAAACTAGGAAGTGCGGTGCGACGGGGTTTGTTTCACCTAACCAGAATTGGGACTGCGGAATGGGCCCGTTCAGGTACATCCCTCGCCCGAGCTCAACCCAAGGTCGTTCACCTGGAACGAGATACTTGCCGTAGTACGGCATCTGTTCGATGTTACCATCGTACGAGTATTGAGAGTAATCCGGCATCGGCGCGAAGTCGCCGGCGTGAAAGGGAACGTGCCCTGCCCGGTGGTCCGCATGTGGAGGCGAAATGGGCTCAGAGAGGTCCACCATGCCCGTGGTGGTGATGTCTGCGTTCTTATCGTAGCCGTAATTGAACAGTCGCTGCGAAACCGATGTAGGTTCGCATGTCACGACGCCCCAATTTTGACTTCCGTCTTGGTTGTATTGGTGGTCGGCGGTTGGTGTTGGCTGGTCTGCGTCGTCGCTATTGTCTTCATCTGAGTCGCCGAGCAGATCGTCGTCGTTTGAGTCCGCTTCACCGGAATCGCTTGGCGAATCTGGTTGGGCTAAGTCGACTCTCGCGTTGTTTTGCCCGTCTGTGGCATCCGCAAGAACGAACGGCACCTGCGGTTCAGAGTAGATTGTCGGCGGAGGCCCCTTTGTGGATCCAGCTTCGGCCTCGCGTGAACTCAGTTTCGGAGCTTTCCGTTTGATCCGTCGCAGGAATGACTTCGCAGAATTCGTGAGCGTGCTCTGCTGGTCACTTGGTGTTGTTGGGTTCGACAGCTTGCCGATTGGCGGCTGTATCGGCTGGTTTCGGACAACCCGCGATGGATCAGAGAAGCGATCGCTGATCCCCGTTAGCTTGCTAGGTGCCAAACCGGGACTGGGGCTCGAAGCGTCTGGCGTGGAATGCGGAAACCGAATTAGGGTTGGCTTTGCTTCTGGAATCGCAGGTGGCGAGACCTGAACGGGCATTGCCGAGCTAGGTGCTATCGAGGGCGTGCCCAGGCTTGAAGGTTGCGTGGAGTGCGTGATCGCCGTTGGCTGTGTCGCCAGCGTTTGATTATCCGCATCACTACTGGCGAGGCGCGTCACGACTCCGCCGAACGTACCAGAGTTCACGCGTTCGGCAGCACTTTGCTCGACCGGCAACCTGATCGTCTCGTAATGGTTCGAGTAGGTCGTTGGTTCCTCGACGGGAATGTCGAAGGAAACCTGAGCCTGAGCCCCACCGGAGAGACAAAGTCCAACCAGCCAGACAATCGAAAGTCGAATTGGTGTTTTCATCATTTCCATAATTCGGTTGTCCTAGTGGACGATGAACTCCACAGTGTCTTGGTGGAAGTCGAGCATGCCTTCGTTAATCCGTCGTTCCATGTCTGGCGTGCCGTCACAGAATCGGACGAAGTAGATTGGATGCGAACGACTTCGCATGCGTACGGACAGTCGGTACTTACCCGGTACTCGCATTGCTTCCGCAGGAACCTTGTACTTGGCCTTTCTGGTTGAAAGCGGCGGAAGTGATCGCTGCTCCATTCGAATGAATGGCGGATGGTTCATCGTGGTGATGGGGAATCCGCTGGGTCGAATGAAGGGCAGTTGATCAAAGTCGATGTTGACTGGTAGGAACCACTCGCGATCCGTTCCCTTCACGTGGGTGAATAGGAATTTGGATTGGAAGTTCACAAGCTGGTAGTCTGGTTTGCACCGACCAGCGGCAACCTCCAGCGACAGCGTGTCGGCGACGTCTCCCAAGGAGTCGGTGTAACCGCTTTCCCAGACACGTTCGCCACGTGGATTCACAAGAACGGCGTTGACCCAAATCTGTGGCTGTGCACCCAGCGACCCACTCGGAGCGTTGTGGCCGGAGTTTAGGTTGCTCACGTCATAGTGGAACTTGAGTGGTTTGCCACATCGTGGTCGGGAATCAAAGAACGGCCCGTCGATGTGAGAGCTGCCCTCCATTAACTGCGATCGTGCCTGCTTCTCCATGGCCATCGTCTGCATGTTCTCTTTGACGATATCCCACGCGTCGCGGCGGTCATCAGCGTCCGCCCACACTGGTGGGAAGGCGTGTTCGGGGATCTGGCCGTTGTCAACCATATCCTCGAAGCGTTCGGAGCCCCATCCTGCCCGATAGTCAAACTGCAACCAATCCTGTGGCTTCCAGTCGTACTCGTCGGCCTTCAGGTTGAAGGGGAAGATTCCAGGGTGGGCCACGGAATAGCCTGGGCCAAAGAACATGTGGTTCGAGTGTTTGCGACCAGGGTTAACAGCTTTGCCACCCACAACTGCACCGGGTGCGGTTGCATATCCAAGCGGCTTGCCGGGCACTTTGCCCATGTGGCAGTCCTGACAGCTGATGCCGTCCTTGCACGCAGGTGAGGCGCGGTACTGTTCCCAGACGACTTCGAGTTTGATACCGGGGAATACGGCCACTTGGTGACAAGAGACGCAGAACTCGCTCTTCGATAGTTGGTCGAAGAAGATGGCTCCGCCGTGAATGTCTTGCCCAGGACCTCCGTCGTCCGGTGACGTCTTCACTTTGTAGTGGCTCGAGTTGGCAATCACCTCATCGAGTCCACTTCCGTCACTGGCGCCGTAAACTGGATTGAAGATCGATCCCGGTTCGATCAGACGCTCGCCGTTGACTCGTGTGTAGCGTTCGCTGACGCGGTGGCAGGTGATACAGGTTACGCCCTCGTGAGCCGCGGGGATGCTTTCAACCAATGGTTGATCCCGTGGGATGTTCATCGCCGACGCAATTGGGGCGTGGCAACGTAGGCAGAAGTAACCCAAGGTGCCCTGCGCGAGTGTGTTGATTTTCTGTTCAAATCGATTGAACATCGGAGACACCGAAGCGTAGGCGTGCGATGACACGGCCCATTCTTTGTAGATTTGCTCGTGGCACTTGGCGCACTGCTTTGCAGAGGGGTACATCTCTTTCGAGTACAGCTCGAGGTGAGGGTCGACGTACTTCTCTTCCCCACTTTCCTTCAGGGCAGCGGAGCGATCCGGATCTTCTTCTTTATCTTCCGTGTCC
>CAYQMZ010000629.1:4573-5075 GCA_964418725.1 uncultured Pirellulaceae bacterium | reverse complement strand
ACACTTCGCCGACTACAAACCGTTGGAAGCGATCGTGGTCAGTCTAGCATTTGGGCACGATACCGACTCGGCAGCGCAAGTCATCGGAGCCATGGGCGGGGCCGTTTACGGTGCAGCGATCTTCCCGGAAGCGGCCAAGGAACAGGTGGGCGAAAGGCTGCGTGCGGATTATGACGAGTCCGTGGCAGAGTGGACCGACGTCCTGATGAGGCTCGGGGACCGTACTCGGTATCCGAAACTGATCCGCTTTGTTGAAGACGAATAGAGTCTTCAGCGTCTCGCACGTCGACCGAGGCTTCTCTACCCACAATGGCGATCGTTGTTGTGGATTCGTTTCCGTCGTGGCTGTGTCCTCTCAAACTTGGCTGCGGATTGCCGAGGGAAGTTCGACCCGCTAAGCCAATAAAGCCGGAGTATTCGGAAAGGTAGCCCAGGCTTCGAGTCAGTTGTCTTCAATTGAGTCTGAGCGGCTTTGGATTGAGTAGTACGTTTTCCCACGGCT
>CAYQMZ010000629.1:0-4563 GCA_964418725.1 uncultured Pirellulaceae bacterium | reverse complement strand
GTTTCGTGCTCAAACCCATTGTGGGGGTGGGGAAATTCCTTTTGCCGTCCGAGATTTCCTCTGTCCAATACAACTCGTCGGGGAAGAACTGACTTCCGCGATGCGTGAGTTTATGCGCGGTGCCGCCCCAACGGCGAGGCGAAAATTGGACACCGTTGCGCTGGAGCCACGTGTTCTTTTTAGCGGCGTTCCACTGGGCGAATTCCCCGAGTCGATCGACGAATTCCTGGACATTGAATCGCTCGACGTAGATTCGCTGGGCAACGAAGATCAGTTCAGCGACGTAGATGCTTCCTGGGCCGATCCTGCTTCGTCTATGCTCGCAGACGGTTTGCGTTTTGAAAAACTTGCTTCGACACGCGAAGTCCCTACGGAACTGGTTTTCGTAGACGGCGAACTGGAGAACGTCGACCTCCTGTTGGATGACTTGGCTGCAAGCCTCGGGGCCGGTCGAAATCTGGAAGTCCACCTCTTGAGCTCAGAGGTGGATGGCGTACTGCAGATCACGGAAGCCCTGCGTGGTTACGAAGGCGTTGATTCGATCCACATTCTTTCGCATGGCGAAGCTGGAACAGTTCAATTGGGGGCGTCCACTCTTGCGAAGACCAACCTTACACAATACGCCGACAGCTTTGCCGCTTGGAGCCATGCGCTTGCCGATGGGGCCGACGTGCTGTTTTACGGTTGTGACTTAGCTGCGAACGAAGATGGTCAAAGTCTGTTGTCGGCTATCGGAGATCTGACTGGTGCGGATACGACCGGCAGCTCCAATGAGACGGGACACCAATCACGGAACGCCGACTGGGACTTAGAGTTTGAAACTGGCACGATCGAGACTGACGTTATCATTAGCCAAGCCGCACAAGCTGTTTGGACAAGCTCGTTGGCAACGATCACCGTTACGCAGACAGCCGACGTAGTTAACGGAGACACGACATCGGTTGCCGCTCTGACGGGTGGCGGCGACGGAGGTGATGGAATCTCACTTCGTGAAGCAATTCTTGCAGTCAACAACGACACCGGTGGCGATGTCATCGAATTGGGCGCCGGAACGTATTTCGTATCTGTTGAGCCGACGACCGGTGATCTAACAGGCGACTTCGATATTCGCAATGACGTTACGATTATCGGTTTGTCTCCTTCGCAAACTGTGATCGATGCGAACTTCGTAGATCGAGCCTTCCACGTTCACAATGATGCCGCGATCAACGTCACGATTCAAAACTTGAGAATTCAGAATGGCCGCACGGACTTCCTCGGCCAGACGCACGGCGGCGGAATCTTAATTGAGGGCGATGCGACGACACAACCAACCGTTTTGCTGGATCGTTTGTGGTTCAACGAGAACGTCGCCGACGGAACGGGAAGCCACGGCGGGGCGATCGACAACGCTGGCGATACAAGGATAACCAACAGCCTAATTGTTGGCAGCTCCGCGGAGCTTGGAGGCGGTATTCTGAATGCGGCCGATGGTGTGCTTACCGTGACCAATGTCACGATCTACAACAACGCCGCGACAGCAGGCGATGGAGCCGGAATCCACAATAGTGGAGCCATGACGTTGCAGAGTGTCACCGTGGCGGGCAACGTTGCTTTCGGTGCGGGCGGTGGAATACACAACACGGTCGGAGGCACGACAGCGCTAAACAACTCTCTCATCGCGGATAACTCTGCAGCTACCAATAACGATTTAGACGGCCAATTCGTTAGCGACACTGGAGACAACTTGGTCGAATCACCAGGGGCGGCCACTGGGCTGAATCCTGGTGACACGACTGGCGTAGACCCGAGTTTGGAAGCGCTTGCATTCAACGAACATGATCTTCCAACGCTCGGCATACCAAGCAGCAGTCCGGCGTTCGATGCTGGAAGTTCTTCGGGCTCGGTGACCGTTGACCAACGAGGCGTTTCGCGGGGCGTCAACAACGATATTGGTGCGTTTGAACTGACCGTAGCGACCGGCTTCTCTACTTCAGCAGAAAACCGCGGTAGCCAACGTTCTATTTCCATCGATGCAGATAACCGATACGTGACCGTATGGGCCGCCGATGGGCTGGACGGCGATGGCTGGGGAGTATACGCCCAGCGTCATAACACAGATGGTACTGCGGCATCCAACAGGATACGCGTCAATGAGACGACGTCAGGTGACCAGCAGTGGGCTCGCGTCGTGTCTGATGACGACGGCAACTTTGTTGTGGCCTGGACCAGCGACCAAGGCGGCGACATGGACGTGTTTGCGCGGCGATTGGACGCGAACGCGAATCCTCTTGGAGGTGAATTCAGGGTCAACGTGACCACGGCAGGTAGTCAGCGAGATGCTGATATCGACTTGGATGCCACGACGGGCGAGTTCGTTGTCGCGTGGGAAGGGGAAGGCCCCGGCGATACGGAAGGAATCTTCTACCGTCGATTTGACGCCAATAACAACGCCATCGATGGGATGGATCGACTAGGAAACCAAACGGATCGCGGTGACGAAGACGACCCCGTCATTGAATTGCTTACCGGTGGCGAGTTCGTGATCGGTTGGGAGGTAAACGATCACGTCTACGTTGATCGGTTCGACGCCAATGGCGATTCCTACAACGACGAACAACAAGTTGATAGCAATTTTTCGACCAGCGAAGGCTTGGCGATCGATTCGGATTCGTCCGGCAATTTCGTTATAGTCTATCGGGAACGTGGATTTGCTACCGGTGTCTGGGGAAGGGGCTTCGCTCAAGACGGAACCGAGAATTTTACTTGGTTTCGAGCAAGCAATACTGACAGTACCAGTCCATCGATTTCCTTCGCTGATGATGGAAGCTTCATCGTTGTTTGGCACGAGTCAGCGGATGCCGAGGGAACCGGGATCTTGGCACGCAAGTACGACGCAGGCGGTTCTCCAACGACGGCTGAGTTCGGGATCAACCTCGACGAAACTGGCAACCAGGTACATCCGTCGATCGCCGTGGTCGATGCCGACACCTTCTATGTAACGTGGAGCGGCGACGGGCCGTCCGAAGTCAACGGGCCGGTTGTCCGAACCGTTGCGATTGGAGATCCTCTTCATCGAATTTGGTTGGCAACCGAAGGAGATATTGCCACGAGCGATTCGCCCGGCATTACAAGCTGGCAAAACGGCCATGTCTTGGAGTTCGCCGACCCTAGCTTGCAATTTGGGACGGATACACTGGGCGAGTTTTCGCTCGCCATAGACTTCGACGCACTCGCGGATGACGGCGCTGTAAGTATCGATGGCATCGACTACATCAGTCGAAATATGACGCTAGGCACGGCAAGTACTGTGGAACTGCTCGCTGGCGACATCCTGTTTTCGACGGCAGATGACGAGATATTTGGCGGCGTCAGTGCGCTGAACGAGAACATCATGGGGTTCCGCCCCAATACGCCTGGAGACTTTAGTAGCGGGCTCGTGTTCTTGGTTGCGAACGGACAGTCAAGTGGTGTATCCGGTGTGAATGACTTCGCGTTGATTGAAACCGTCACCACGATTGGTACGCAGGATTTTCAACCAGGGACGCTGGTGTTCAACATTGACGGAACGGATGACTTGCGTGTGAAGCAGGTGGTCGATCCGTTGACCGGTGATCCCCTAAATGGTTCACGGTTGATCGATGTCAGCAAGATCAACGCCAATGGAAATCCGGCTGTTGGTGTTGAAGTCATAGAAGCGGACGCAACGATCGGCGGAGTCAGCGTCACGGCTGGATCACTAATTATCTCGTTGACTTCAGATGGAAATCTGGGAGACAACAACCTGCCATTGCTGGCGCAAGATCTGGCTGTGTTGACGGTAACTGATACCGATGGAGGAACCGCCGGCGACGCGGTTATGTTCTTGGAAGGTGCGGACATTGGTTTGACCAGTGCAGCCGAGGTTGTTCTTCCAATCGCGTTGTTGACGCAGAATGCTGCCCCGGTTCTTGATCCGAACGCCAACGCCACGCTTACGACGATCAATGAAAACGATACGAACCCGTCGGGCGACACTGTCAGGAATATTGTCCCTGACGGATCGATTTCGGATCCTAATGGTGTGGCGGTCGAGTCCATTGCGGTATTCGGTGCAGACAATTCGAACGGTACATGGGAATACTCGACGGACAACGGTGCAAGTTGGCAAAGCGTCGATGACGGTTCATTGGATGAGTCGCACTCGCTCTTGCTGGATGGAACTCTAACGGGTAGTGATCGGCAACGAATTCGCTTTGTGCCAAACGCCGCGTTCTTTGGAAGTGCTTCCTTCTCCTACCGCGCTTGGGATATGACTGCGGGTGGAGCCTCTGGGAAGTATGCAGATGCGACGGTCACTGGCGGTACAACAGCCTTTTCGGATGAATTCGACCAAGCCTCAATCTCGGTCGCGGGAGTTAACGACAACAATCCTGTTGCCGACAATGAGAGCTTTACGATTTCCGAGGGCGGCACAGCTACTGAGGCGGATCTTGACGCTGGCACGAGTCTGCTCGATGGTGATACTGACGCGGATCTTCCGGTCGATACGCTGACGGTCAACGTGACGCCTGTGGTCGATGTTTCGCACGGCAACTTGGTGCT
>CAYQMZ010000628.1:0-5086 GCA_964418725.1 uncultured Pirellulaceae bacterium | reverse complement strand
TTGGGGGCCTCGCATCAAACAGGCTGGACGTCGTTAATTTCTCGGCTCATTTTGGACGTGCAAAAATAGCGAAAAACGGCACTCCCGTCTTCACGCGGTATTTACTGTTCAAAAAGATGACGCCCCATGTTCTAATGGAGGGATACGTTTCACACGACTGGGGCCTTCCCCCAGGGCAATCGAACGATCCGTTCGCCGACAATTCAAAGTAGCTGAACTCTCCGCTGCCCGGCACTTACCGAATGAAAAAAGTTGACCCCGATCGCTTTGTAGAGTTGGTGCGACTCAGCCAGACCGTTGATGAACCGGTCCTGGACGCTGCGCTGGCCCGTGCGACCGAGGACGACAACAGTTCCTCTGCTGCACTGGCTGATTATTTCGTCGACCGAGGTCTCCTGACTCGCTGGCAGTGCGATAATTTGCTGGCAGGCAAGCACAAGGGATTTCGCCTGGGGAACTATCGACTGAAACGCAAGCTTGGACGCGGTGGAATGAGCACCGTTTATTTGGCCGAGCACGCGTTGATGAAACGCGAAGCCGCCATCAAAGTCTTACCGCGTCGACGTGTTGAAGATTCTTCTTACCTCGCCAGATTCCACCGCGAAGCCCAGGCCGCAGCGTCGCTTGACCATCCCAACATCGTCCGCATTTACGACGTGACGGCTGACGGGAACACGCACTACATCGCGATGGAATTCATCGACGGGCAGGATCTCCAGACACGCGTTGCGAAGGACGGTCGACTTCATCCGGATCTCGCAGCCGATTACATCGCTCAGTCTGCCGTCGGTCTGCAGCACGCACACGACAATGGCTTGATCCACCGCGATATCAAACCGGCCAACTTGCTGGCGAATCAGCATGAGATCATCAAGATCCTCGACATGGGTTTGGCCAAATTCGATGTCGACGACGAAGAGGAAGCATCGCTGACCAAGGACCACAATGAAAACGTCCTTGGCACGGTGGATTACCTTTCGCCAGAACAGGCCCGCGACAGCCACAGTGTCGACCATCGCGCTGACATCTACAGCTTGGGCTGCACGCTCTATTTCCTGCTCGTTGGGCACGCCCCGTTTCCCGACGGCTCCCTCGCACAGCGAATCCTAAAACACCAACAGCAGCAGCCGACGCCTATCGAGGAAAAACGAGAGGGCATTCCCAGCGAACTGATCGCCATCTGCAATAAGATGATGCAGAAGGATCCGACCAAGCGTCCTCAAAGCGGGAACGAAGTCTTCGAAATGCTAAGCGAGTATCTCGAGACACGCGGCAAAGTGGTCACCGGGACAGGCTCCGATAGCGGCACTGGATCCCGTATCGGTTCAGGCTCGCGCATCAGTGGTGGGACAACTCGAAAAGCGGACGCGAAGAACTACAAGCCGCCCAAGAACGTCTCGCCAATGGACGTTGACTCCCTGATTGCCGTTGAAGACGAGGAAACAACGGCCGCACGAAAAGACACGAAGATCTCGCGATCTCAGGACGAAACGCGAAAGTCCGTACGTGCCCCGAAAGCCCCCGCCGCCAAGACAGTCGGCGACAAAAAAGCCGCCTCATCAGAGTCAGAAGATCCAACGCTAGACCGGCTCGAGAAAGAACTCTCGCCACTCGCCAACTCTAGCGAAGAAGAACTACTCTCGGCTCCAGTTAAAGTCGGCTCGCGTCTGCAGCCACGTGATGCGAAAGGAGATGGCGTCGCCATCTGGATCTGGGCTGCGATCGCTGTGGGCGTTTTGGCCACCATCGCCGCCGTGATTGGCGTCGTCACTTATCTATAGACACAGTCCGCATCTTCGCGATCTGACTTCACTGGCGTTCCATCACACATTGGCGATACACCCGCACATTGCCGCTGGCTCCAAAACGCAGCCACCAAAATGTGGTAGGTTGTCGTGCTGCTTTCTTGCCGGAATGGGGAACGCTGGCAGCCGCTGCCACCTCTGCATTCCGCTTCGTTGACCGATGTGCTGATTCAAACCGACATGAGTAAAGTCCTTCTCGTTCACCCGGATGACGACATGGTCGTCGCGCTCGAAGATCACCCATCAGGCGTCACGGTTAGCTTCAATGCTGAATCGGTTACACTCCGCGGCCCGGTAGAAGCCAAACACAAGTTCGCTCGACGCCCCGCCAAGAAAGGCGAACTCCTCAAAATGTACGGCATCGTCGTGGCGGAAGCTCTTCACGACATCGCTTGTGGTGATCCGTTAACGACAGGCAATCTGAAGCACGCCACCGGTGAAGTGACGACAGGTCAGACGCAGTCCTGGCCGGCCCCTGATGTTTCTCGCTGGGCGGAAACGAAATTCAACGGATTCCACCGACCGGACGGCCGAGTTGGAACGCGCAACCACTGGATCGTCGTTCCACTGGTGTTTTGCCAGAACCGAAACGTCGACGTGTTGCGTGAGTCCCTGCTAAATCAACTTGGGTATGCGCGCAAGCATCGATTCAAGTCGCTCACCGAGCAATTGATAGAACTCAAACGCGGCGGCGTTAATGCGCAATCGATACGAGAAACGGTCATTACGGCAGACGCACTCACAAACACAAACGAGCTGCTATTCCCTCACGTGGACGGCCTCAAATTCCTCACGCACGACGGCGGATGCGGTGGGCTGTACGAGGATGCTCAGACGCTGTGTGGGTTGATAGCCGGTTATATCAACCACCCCAATGTGGCAGGCGCCACGATTATGAGCCTTGGTTGCCAGAAGAGTCAGATCGCCACTCTGGAGGCGGAACTACACCGACGCAATCCGGATTTCAAGAAGCCACTTTTCATTCTCGAACAGCAACAAGAGGGAACCGAAGACGCACTGCTGGACAAGGCTTTGCGTTACACGTTCTCTGGCATCATGGAAGCCAACGAGTGCCAGCGTGAACCGGCGGATCTGAGTCATCTCTCGCTGGGAGTCGAGTGCGGTGGCTCGGACGGTTTTTCTGGCATCAGCGCTAACCCCGCCATCGGCGCGTGCAGCGATCTTTTGGTGGCGTTGGGGGCGGGCGTCATCCTGTCAGAGTTCCCAGAGCTGGCGGGTTGCGAAAGTGACCTGACGTCACGTTGCGTCAGACCAGAACTTGCAGAGAAATTCCTCACCATCATGCGTGAATATGACGCCAGAGCCCAACGCGACGGAGGAGGCTTCGACCAAAACCCATCCCCAGGAAACGTTCGCGACGGGCTGATCACCGATGCAATTAAGAGCGCAGGTGCAGCGAAGAAGGGCGGCACGTCTCCGGTTTGCGATGTGTTGGACTATCCGGAACCGGCAACGAAATCTGGCCTGACGCTACTCTGCACGCCCGGTGGCGATGTCGAGTCGACCACCGCCATGGCTGGCTCTGGCGCCAACGTCCAAATTTTCTCGACAGGACTGGGCACGCCCACTGGTAACGCGATCACACCGGTATTGAAGACTTCCACGAACACATCGCTCTTCGAAAAAATGCCGGACATCATCGACGTCAACGCTGGCGGCATCGTGGAAGGAAAAGAGTCGATCCAAGACGTCGGTGCAAAGATGCTGGACTTGGTGATCCAAACGGCGAACGGACAGCAGACCAAGGCCGAAGAACTAGGCCAGGATGACTTCATTCCGTGGAAACGCGGGATCACGTTTTAGGCTCGCCACTGGCTCTTCACGCTGGCAATAGACCAACACGCGACAGTTCCCCTAGGTCACCAAATCCTGAATGGCGCTCCACGCTTGGTGTGCAATGACGTAGCCTATCACCAGAAAGCCCGCGTTCAGCAGCACGTGAACAAACCACGGCAATCTCCGTAACGTGCGCTGCACAGTGATAGGCGATGTGCCCAAAACCATCACCGCAAAGACCAAGAAGGCAAGCGTGTGCTTCAGTTTGAGTTGGTGAGGCGATTCAATCAAACTAGCGACGTCGTGCAGAAACCCGCAAACGGCAAATGTGCCAGCGCAAGCTCGAACGCGAAAGCGATCTCCGCCCAGCCAACGGTAGAGACGCGCTAGGTAGAAGCCGTAAAAAGGATTCCACACGCGCCAAAACCCCGCAAAACTCGGCTGAGCAAAACTCTCGAAAGCCCACCGTCTCGCTATTCGAATGACGGTGTGCGGAGCTTTGTAACCACGCCGCCCCAAGAACTCGTTCATTGTTGGTGGTTTTCCCGTGCTCATCGCGGCTCACTGGCTATTTGTTGCTAATTCAAGCCTCTTGGAAGACCGCTGGGCCCACCCAAGCGACGCGTCGGCGCTCGCGCAGCCCCGACGCACGCATACCATTCACAGTTGAAATTCGAAAAAAGTTTTCCTCAGGTGTCCAATCAGACTACCCTCGGGCGTCATTGTGTGTGGGCCAACAGATCGGTCAATGAAACAAACGCCACATATGGAGAAATTATGCCCAAGAAGAAGTATTTGCTCATCCAGAGAAGTCAGTCAGGCTGTGATACAGGCAATCCCTCGCCGGCAGAGATGGAACAGATGTTTGCTCGGTTCAACGCCTGGAAGGAGAAGTTTTCAGACAAGATTGCCGACATGGGTGGCAAACTCGGTGACGGAAAGGTCGTAACATCCGAGGGAGCGACCGACGGCCCCTTCGTGGAAGCGAAGGAAATTGCTGGCGGGTTCATGATTGTCGAAGCGGATAGCATTGACGAAGCAGTTCAGGTTGCCCAGGAAAGTCCAGCGACAGTGAACTCTGGTTCTAGCGTTGAAGTCCGGGAGATTACGACAAGTTGACGCTTCCTTTGGTTGAACATTTCTTCCGGCACGAATACGGCAGACTAGTTGCCACGCTTTCGCGACGCGTGGGACTCGAGCACATCGCGGACGTAGAAGATGCCGTGCAATCGGCATTGGTGTCCGCGATGCAGTGCTGGACGATCGAGGGCCAGCCGGAGAACCCGTCTGCGTGGCTTTTCCGAGCGGCCCTCAACAACCTGCTGACGGAATTGCGTACGCGAAGCCGGCGTCATCGGATCCTGGAGCAATCGGTTTCCCATCACCACTCGGAAACGACCCACAACAACAACTACGATCAGGCGGCGGAGCACGATGTACCTGATGACCTACTGCGAATGTTATTCGTTTGTTGCGACGATGGA
>CAYQMZ010000627.1:0-5090 GCA_964418725.1 uncultured Pirellulaceae bacterium | reverse complement strand
CAAAAACTGATCGCAAACGTCAACAATCGACGTATCCACGTGCGTCCCCTGATAGATCCCTCGCAGAAACGCCGATCGCCAATTTCCTGCACCGCCAACCGGCAGTCCCCCCGGGCACAAAGCAACGAAGCCAGGCAAATTCTGATTCTCGGAGCCCATACCGTAGTTCAACCAGGAACCGAAACTTGGGCGAACCAAACGCTGATCACCCGTGTTCATCAGCATCAGCGACATCTCGTGACTGGGAAGCTCTGCGTACATCGATCGTACGACGCACAATTCATCGGCACACTTGGCGAGATGCGGAAAGAGATCGCTGATGGGAATCCCACTCTCACCATGCTGCTTGAATTTGAATGGAGAAGGCAGGGCGACGCCCGTCTTTCTTTCCGTCTGCAGATTTCCCAGCGGCAGCATCTTCCCGCCGCGTTTCGTAAGTTCCGGTTTCGGATCAAACGTATCAACCTGCGACATGCCGCCGTTCAAAAAGACATGAATGACGTGCTTGGCTTTGCCCACAAAATGTGTCGAAGCATGGGCCTCAGTCGAAACCAAGCTAGACAGCCCCAACATGCCCATCCCCATTCCGGCGCGACGGAGAACAGTGCGTCTTGATAGAGTTTCAGGCATATCTTTCCCGCGCAAGAGCAATCTGTCGCTAATCAAGAAACATAAATTCGTTCGACGCCAACAAAGCGTGCGCAAGCTGCTGCCACCCGACCTTCCGATCAGAGCGAGAAGAAACAAAGTCAATCGCTGTTTCAATCTCCTTCGCTTTGGGCTCTCTACCAAAAGCCCGACGATACATGATTCGAACAACGTGGCTCGGCGACGCATCTGTTTGGCCGGGCGTGCTCGCCAGTGTTGCCAATGCGTCGGCCCGATCTTGAATGAACTCTGAGTTCAACGCGAACAGCGTCTGCTGCGGCACGGTGGTCTTCGGGCGTTTGGCGGTACACGCGTTGGGGTTGGCGGTGTCGAATGTACTCATCAAGGGGTTTACGATGTCGCGATTCACGAAGGCATACACGCTTCGTCGTCGGACGACTGGCGTGGACAACAGATCGAACGGAGCAGCTCCCATTACTTTCGTACGTGGAGCACCCAGTTCGCCGGAAGCCAAAAGCATCGAGTCTCGCATCGCTTCGAATCCCAATCGACGTCGAGGCATCCGCCAGATCAGCGAGTTTTCGGGGTCCACTTTGCGTGCGGCGGGTCGTTCGACCGAAGCCTGTTGGTAAGTTCGACTCAGCATGATTCGCTCATGCAATTTCCGAAGCGACCATCCCTCCTGATGAAACTTCGTGGCCAAGTAATCGAGCAGCTTTGGATGCGTTGGCGGTTCACCTCGCGTACCAAAATCGTCCGGTGTCCGCACAATGCCTTGCCCGAAATGGTGTAGCCAAACCCAATTCACAATCACACGACGGGTCAGCGGGTTGCGTTCAGCTACGATCGCCCGTGCCAGTTCGAGGCGCCGCTTGCCAGGTGCAAATGCTTGTTGGTCGCTGCCGCCCAACGCTGAAAGAAATCGCGACTGAACGATGTCACCACGTTTCAAAGGATCTCCGCGGAGGAACACGTGAAACGGGCCAGCCTCCGGCATTTCTTCCAGCACCATCGCGCGGGGCGGGGAGCCTTTGGCGGACAAGTTCAGACTGTGGATCGCGCCGCGTTTTCCATTCAAATTGTCGTTGATCGGCCGGTTTAGCTGCCGACTGGCGAGCCGTTCTTCCAAGTTTGTCGGCGTGCCTTGATCGTATAGATGACGCCTCAATTGCCGATTGACGGGGCTATTGATCGCAAGATGTTTGGGATCTTCGTCTGGAATGGGTGTCGCCCCAGGTACGGCTTCCAGCGAAGCATCCAACTGAGCTTGAAGCCACTCACGATGTACCGAGGCAAATAGGCCGCCCATGGCATCAGCCACTTCCAGCATCGAACTCGGCTGCTTCAACTCCAGCGCAGTAAGCACTCGTGGATTCCAGCGTGGAGCTTTCGATCCCAGCTTGTGCAATCCAGTTGAAAGCTCTCCGTTCTGCTTTCGAAGAGACTCTACCAACGCTTTGCATTTCGTGGAAAAGTCTTCGGCGTCTGATTCACCTGCTTTTCCTGCTCCGTCGGCTTCGCTGACTTCGGTACCCTCATTAGTCGCGTTCATGCGACTGAGTTGCACCCAAGGTCCGAACACGGCGTCGTCTTCCGACATCTTGTTAAGGTACTGTTGCCAGCGATGCAGTACGTGGGGTCGCAAATCATCGGTGCGATACGAGAAGACATCAGCGGCGACCAGATCCGGCGAAGGCGCGCCCTTGGCTATCTCGCGAAGGTACAAGCCAACTTGCATTCGCAGCCTTCCCCGCATGATTTCCGTTTGGTCACGCGACATATCGCGGTAAGCAGTCTTCAACCGATCCAGTTCTTGCTGGTACTCAGCATACTCCTTCGTTTTCTCTGGCTTACCAATTATCGGATACTCTTCCGGTCGCGTGCTGCTGGCGAAAACAGAATAAAGCGAGTAGTAGTCCTGAATCGTAATCGCGTCGAACTTGTGATCGTGACAACGTGCACAAGAGACCGTCAGCCCCATCAGGCCACGTGTGACGACATCGATCTGGTCATCAATGATGTTGTGGGGATTGCGAAACTGCATACCGACCGTCAAGAATCCCAACGCCGCCAAGCGCGCGTTTTCCCGATGACCCAGTTGATCCGCCGCGAGTTGCTCAACAATGAATTGGTCGAAGGGAACATGCTCATTGAAGGAACGAATAACGTAGTCGCGATAGGTGTAGGAGAACGCGAACTTTTTGAAACCGATCGCGGCGCCACCATGGGTATCTGCGTATCGAGCCAGATCAAGCCAATGTCGTCCCCAATGTTCGCCATAGGCAGGTGAGTCGAGCAGACGATTGACAACCTTCTTGAATGCATCCGGAGACTTATCGTTCAGATAGTTCTGGACGTCCTGCCAATCCGGCGGTAGCCCCGTCAGGTCAAAGGTGGCTCGGCGAATCAATTGTTGCTTGCTCGCCGGCTCGGTCAGATCGAGCTGCTGCTCCTGAAGCTTCGCCACAACATACCGATCGATGGCTTACAACGTTTGCGAGTGACCTTCAACTTCAGGTATCTCGACCTGATTCTGAATGGGCTCGAAGGCCCAATGACGTTCGTAGTGTGCACCTTGGTCGATCCACTGTCGAACCAGTTCAATCTGTTCCGGCGAAAGCGAATCTGGCCCAGGGGGCATTTTCAGGTCAGAGTCATCGGAAGTGAGCCGATCCAGCAGCTCGCTCTCATTGGCAGCACCAGGCAAAATCGCTGATTGCGTGGCTGAAGCTGCAACATCCAGTCGCAAGTCAGCCTTCCGCTGTTCTGCATCTGGACCATGACACTGCAAACAGTGTTGGGCAAATATCGGTTGAATATGTTGGCTGTAGCTGACCGTGTCGGCAGCTACGATGCTCGCGATCAACGGAAAGAAGCACAGCACCAAACGCAGTAACATCAGACTGCGACGTGGCAAACCGGTGAGCTGTTGGCAGCGAATGGACATAGGCAGGTAGGATGCTGGGGTCCCGCAATTCTACCAGATGGCGTACTCCGATTGCACATTTGCATACTTTTGGCCACGGCGCAAGCAAACCGAGGGCGTTCAGCATACGGACTCGCATAAGAGACCGTCGCTTAGGAAAGAAGTACCGAAGCCCTGACGCTTCGGAGTGAATTCACTCAAGGAATCGAGACGCAACGCGTGCCACGCGTTGAATATCGCCAACTAGACCGTCAGCGGCGGAGCGGCAGACTCCAACGATTCGAACAATTGCGCCGCGATCTTCTCATCTTGGTCTCGACTAACGCGGCAGCACTTCAACGTGGCTCGGCGAATGACACCCTTTTCAAGTGCTTCGGGAAAGACGTGCAAAGCAACTGCTGGAGTGGGATCTAGTCGTACAGAACCGCGATGAAAATCCGTCGGGTGGATCATCAAGACGAAACTGTGAGACTTGTCGGCCTCAGATCGAATCAGAAAAAACTGCGGTGCGGTAGTCGCGTCGAAGATGAGCTCGCCTTCAACAGACCGAAGATCACCGCCGCTACTGGGTTTGAAGAAGAGCTGGGCACCGTCGAACTCGCTGACAATTTGCGTCAATGGCGCGCTGTCGAGCAAGTACGTCTGAGCGGACAGAATGAACTGGATCCCTTCATATGCCAGCGTCTCTTTGGAAGCGATGCGTCGATGATAGGTGGTGTACGACACCAGGTCGCTATTACGCGCGGGATACTTGCTGACCAAATCATCACCGCGAACGTACGTCTCAGCCGGCGGTTCGGAAAGCAAGAAAGCGAACAGTCTTGCGTCGAAGTTGGCTTCACCTTGCCCCTGAATGCGGAGTCCGCGAAATGGACGCTCACCGTCGAAGCTCGCCGCGAACGCATCCGTGGTCAATGTCGCGGTGCTATCCTTCAAATCCCAAGTCATTCCGATTCCGCTCGCCTTGCTAACGCTTCCAAAACAGCCGATCCGTACGCAACCGGCACGTGTGGGCTACCACTTCAAACCAAACTGCTCACCACCGCTTGGTCGTTCGACGCCACCTTTGAGTGACTCGTTGGGAATCTTGGGTGCGCGTGCAACCACTGGTTCGTCGTCTTCGGATTCCGCATCTTCCGCCGGTCCGCCGGCGGCTTGTTTCATCGACAGGCTAATCCGTTGTGCGTCGGGGTCGACCGTGAGCACTTTCACTTCGACTCGCTGGCCCTCTTCCACAACGTGGGAAACTCGATTCACTCGCTTATGAGAGAGCTCAGAGATATGCACGAGACCTTCGACACCGGCTTCAAGCCGAACAAAGGCACCGAAGTCCATGATCTTAGAAACCGTCCCGGTGACGACGTCGCCAACAGGATACTTGCCTTCGACGCCTTCCCACGGATGGTGCGAAAGCTCTTTGTAGGCGAGCCCGATTTTGCCTGACTCGGCATCAATCCGCTCGATTCGAACACGGACTTGCTGGCCTTCCGCAACAACTTCGCTGGGGTGCCGAATATTGTCCCAACTCAACTGGCTGATGTGAATCAAACCATCA
>CAYQMZ010000626.1:0-5090 GCA_964418725.1 uncultured Pirellulaceae bacterium | reverse complement strand
GATTGAGTACCCCTGGGGCGGCCCCGATCAAATCATCGCACCAGGTTATCACACTGCCGCTGAAGGCAGCCTTGGCAAGAAAGCCACGGGATACGAAATCTTCGTGACTGTGTGCGGCTTGATGTCTACAGGAACGCGCACCGCGCTGCTGTCTCGCTGGCGAACGGGTGGTAAGGCTCCAGCAGTGTTGGTCCGTGAGTTCACTAACGGACTCTCTGACGCATCGGCATCAGAATCTTGGCGTAATGCGGTCACGAAAGTGCGACTCGAGAAAGTTGAGCCCGCGACCGAACCACGTGTACGGGTTCCGAAAGGCAAAGTCGCAGAACCATTGTCTGCCGACCATCCATTCTTCTGGAGTGGATACTTGCTGATCGATACCGGTGCGGAACCAGAAGAAGTGGTTGTGGACCCGGCTGCGGACAAAGTGGCAGGGGAACAGGCCGAAGCCAAAGAGATTGACGGCAAAAAGCTAGACGACGAAGCTCCAGCGGAAGTCGAGGCAAACGAAGCCTTGAAGGAAGAAGCCTCGGATGACGCTCCCTTAGAAGTCAAAACACCCGATGCAACCGAAGCAAAAGAAGAAGCTCCGGCAGACGGTGTCACCGCCAATCAAAAACTGCCAGCGGAAGGCAAATCGCCTGCGACGGACACTGGCGAAAGCGACGATTCGGACATCGAACCGCTAGAACTCGACGACCCTGTTCTGCCTCAGTGAAACCAGCAAAACCAGTGACAGACGAGCTCTGTTTCCGCTCGACATCGCGTTCTACTCAATCCCCAAGTGGGTGTGACGAATCCGTCGAATCCGAACCATTCGCTGGCGTTCCTCCCTCACCCGCAGTCGCGTCCATCCAGATGCGTAGGTAATCGGCCACCAACCAGATTCCGCCGATCGTTGTTCCTGCTAGGTATCCGGCAAAAGGACTGAAGACCAACCCACACGTGGCTGAGAGGAAGGCCTCTTCCACGGACATTCCCTCGGTAACGGCGAACGCAATCAGACATAACAGACCGCCCACAACACCGGCAATGATCGAAGACTCGCGAGGACGGTTGCCGCGGAAGAGTACCGCCTGCGAGACGCCAACAACCGTAAAGAAGATTCCCATCAAGAAGATCGCTGAAGGTGGAGCAGACAATGCTCGCATGCCAGCGAACAGTAAGGCATAGGCGACCGAAATCGAAAACATCGACGCCAAGTCATAGC
This sequence comes from uncultured Pirellulaceae bacterium, assembly GCA_964418725.1. Taxonomy (GTDB): domain Bacteria; phylum Planctomycetota; class Planctomycetia; order Pirellulales; family Pirellulaceae; genus CAYNJG01. The sequence goes on along the minus strand of CAYQMZ010000626.1, from coordinate 3,880 downwards.
GTCGAGGGACAGAGTAAAGATCCCTCTTGGGCTCACTTGCAAAGTGTCGGTTCCACGCATCCAGCCAATCATCGATCACCGACCTCGGTGCATGGCGAAATGTTGGTTGACCGCGTGGATAGTTTTGGTGCGGTGGTCGAGCATATTGGTTGTGGACTTCGTAGGAAACGGCCGCTGCCCCCGGCGCCAATTCCGCTTCATATACGGTGCCCGTGCCGCCCACCGATTGCGTCGTCGGCTCGCCACCAAATTTGACCAACTCGCATAGCCTGATCGCGATCCGCAGGTCTGGATCTAGATCAAACGTACTGCAGACCTGACGTTTCAGCTCCGGCAACGACTGCGGACTTATCAACGAGCGGGCAAGACTCACAACGATGACGACATCATTAGGGCCCTCCGTCAGCATCGACAAATGCAAGAACCCTGAGGGGCCAAACTCCACGAGCGCACAAGTTTCAGAGCAACTCGCAACCCGCCCCGCAAGGCCCAAGATTTGAACCGACTCACCAAGCTGAGATCGCATAACAACACCGCCGCAAAGTTTGAACTCGACCGAGTTGCTGGAACGAACTGAACCAACGCTACATTTTTACGTACGATATACTCGTCGGGCCGTCAGCAAGGTAACATAGAAGCGGGTACGAAGGGCATCATACGGCAATCAAGAGCCGTTCTGACCGAGGAATTGCACATGACCACCGCAAAGTCGAATTCAATTGGATTTGCTTGGCTGATTCCAATTATCGCCGTCGTTTTGGGATCTGTGATTGGTGCCGCTACAGCCACCGCGAAGTATCAAGAGCCAATCCTACAGCTGGCTCAACACGAAGCACTGCCCGATTCGGCGGCCCGCCCTGTTGTCTTGGAAGACGCTAAACCCATCGTACATCTGCCAGTGCCCAACACCTACGACTTTGGCGTGATGGCGCGTGAAGAAGAACAAAGCCACTCGTTCAAGGTTCAAAATATCGGCACCGGACCGCTGACCCTAAAAGTTCTCGACACGACGTGCAAATGCACCGTCGGCGAACTCGGGGACGACACTGTGGGGCCAGGCGAAACAGCCGATGTGACGCTGACGTGGCAAGCCAAAAGCTACGACCGCGAATTCCGACAAAGCGCGACTATCGAGACCAACGATCAAGGCAAATTCAGAGAGATCATTTTTTCGATTTCTGGCCAAGTGTTGCAACTCGCCTTGCCCGATACACCGATGATGAAATTCTCGCGGGTATCGCGTAGTGAACCGCAGACCTTTTCAACAAAGATCTACGGTTTTCGTGACAAGGACTTGGTCATTACGGGACACAGCTTTTCCGATTCCGATCTAGCTGAATACTTCCAGGTCAAAACAGCACCGTTGCCGAAAGAAGAATGGGAAGACCCACAGGCTCAGTCCGGCATTTTGGTAACCGTACAAATCAAGCCTGGGTTGCCTCTGGGCAGAAACCGTCAAATCATCACGCTCGAAACAAACAAGAATGATATTGCGCCCATGGATGTGGCCGTCGAAATGACGGTCGTCAGTGACATCTCAGTGCTCGGACGCGCAAGTCGATTTGATGACGAAATCAATCTGCTCAAGTTTGGCTCTGTTGATTCTGAAAAGGGCGACCAAGAACACCTGAATTTGATGGTCAAGGGCAAGTACATGGAGCAGGTGAACTTCACCTTGGACTCGGTGGACCCCGAATCGTCGCTTGAAGTCGAAATTGGTGAGCCAAAGAACATCACATCAACGGACGCAGATGGCGTAGAAACGCTTTTGGCTCGACGGTTTCCGTTAACGGTTCGCGTCAAAAAAGGCGGCCCTTCCGTCCGTCGACTGGGCTCCAAACAGGGTGACTTGGCACAAATCAATCTGAAGACTGAGCATCCGGAAATCCCGGAATTCGACATCAAGGTCCAATTTTCGACTCAATAGGGCCGCAGTGGCGACCAGTCTCGCGACAGTCACATTCGGGCGATTGCACCTAGCCGCCATTTACTCGATGACTTCGCCGCTATAAAAGGCACGGTGTTGATTTGCGCTGATGCTAGCTTGCCGACGTAAATCGGCCGCTACGAATTCGTCCTTGTGGAACTGGCAGGTTCCACGGAACGAGCAGCGGTGCGGTGATGGTCAACGCGAATGCTTAGTTGCTAACAGTGGATGGAACGCATGAATAAACTCGTCAAATGTTTCGCAGTGGCATCTTTGTCGATGCTCCTTGCCGTAGGCTACTTGTTGACCAACGCCCAGAGTGACGAGACAAGCAACTCGAAAAAGTCCGAGGCTGCTCAGGAAGAAATGCGACCTTACTGCGATGGCTGGGAGAAACCCGCATTCGCTTTCTTCATCACGGGTCGGCAACATGGCTATATCGAACCTTGCGGCTGCACGGGGCTCGATTTCCAGAAGGGTGGACTAGCACGCCGCCAAACCCTCCATCGAGACTTAAAGTCTCGCGGTTGGTCGCTGATTCCCATCGATGTCGGAAATCAAGTACGTCGCTTTGGTCCGCAGCCAGCGATCAAATTCCAAACGACGATGAACGCGCTTCGTAAAATGGATTACCAGGCCGTCGGTATTGGTCCGGACGATCTTCGATTAGACATTGGCGAACTGCTGTCCGAAGTTGCCGCGCCAGATGGTACGCCGTTAGTCTGCGCTAATGTTGCGATCTACGGGGAACGAAGCAGTGGCGGAACAAAAGTCGTTCAAGCCGGAAAGTACCGCATCGGAATCACCGCGGTCGTCGGGAAACAGCAGCAAAAGGGAATCAAGGGCGCTGAGATCGAATTCACGGACCCAGCAATGGCCGTGAAACAGGCCCACAAGAAGTTTGCTGAAGAGAATTGCAACTTGATGGTGCTACTGTGTTACGCGTCCAGTGAAGAAACAGTGCAAATCGCAACATCGAGCCCAGAGGCAAAGAACTTCAATATTGTCGTGACGGCCGGTGGTGCCGACGAACCGGCCTTAGAGCCGACGCCGATTCCTGGCACGACCCAATCTTTCATGATTCAAACCGGCAAGAAAGGAATGTACGTTGGCGTCGTGGGTATTTACCCAGGCACGAAGAAGCCGATTCGCTATGAACGCATTCCGCTGGACAAGCGTTTCAAGGACTCGCCGGAAATGCTGCAGTCGCTTGCCAATTACCAAGACCAACTGAAAGACATCTATCAGCGAGACTGGACGCAATTGATTCTGAAGCCAGTCGATCACCCCAGCGGCAAGCGATTTGTTGGTTCCGAGGCATGCCAGGACTGCCATGACAGCGCTTTCGAAATTTGGCAAAACACGCCGCATCACAAAGCGACAGCCAGCATTGCATTTCCAACCGAACGTAGCTCCATTCCGCGGCACTTTGACCCCGAATGTTTGGCCTGTCACGTTACAGGATGGGATCCTGTCGCATACTTCCCATACATCAGCGGTTACGAGGCGTTCGAGAAGTCTAAACACCTGCACGGCAACGGCTGCGAGAATTGCCACGGGCCAGGTTCGGCTCACGTCGCAGCAGAAAACGGCGAAGGTTCGTACACCGACGCGCAGATCGAACAGCTGCGCAAGTCGATGCAGTTGCCACTCTCTCAAGCACAAGACCACTGCCTGAAATGCCACGACCTAGATAACGATCCGCACTTCCAAGAAGACGGCGCGTTCGAAGAATACTGGGAACAAATCAAGCACTACGAATAGTGCCGTAGTTCGCTTAGACGCACTTGTCTGACGTTCTTCACGAGACTCCGCAAAAGTTGTCCGGGGACGGTGCTGCGTCCACGCGTACACGTCTCCAATCGCGCGAAGGTAAGGCAAAGAACGCCCCGTGTCGCGCTGGACGCTGCCGCTCACAAACCGTCGCCTTTGGTCGCGCAGGTCCAGCACGGT